>CAMTJK010000136.1 GCA_947072805.1 uncultured Prevotella sp. | reverse complement strand
ATTAACACACGTTAAAGTAAAGATTTTTCTAAAAAGTAAATAAATGTTATACACGTTATATCGCAGTATCATGATGCCTTATATAACGTATCAATTTATATTTTTTACTATACCTTATTATATATAGTGAAGTCATTGCTTGCGCAATTCTATCCTAAACGTCGTGCCCTTGCCCACCTCGGAGGATTTGACAAAGATTTTCCCTTTATGATATTCCTCCACGATACGTCTGGCAAGCGACAGACCGAGTCCCCAGCCTCGCTTCTTTGTTGTAAATCCGGGTGTGAACACGTTGGATATGTCTTTCTTTCTTATTCCCTTGCCGTTATCCTCCACTTCCACAACCACCTTGTTTGCCTCGTCCATGAGGGACAGCACTATGCGTCCGCTTCCCTCCATAGCATCGACGGCATTCTTGCACAAGTTTTCGATGACCCACTCGAAGAGCGACGCATTCATCTTGACAATGACATCGTGGTCAGGGAAGTTGCGCAATATCTGTACCTTCGACGAGGTGCGCCTGTCCATGTAGTCTATGACATGCTCCATCACATCGTTCATGCTCGCATCTACGGGCTCGGGCAGGGAACCTATCTTGGAAAAACGCTCGGCAATGCGTTCCAGGCGCTTTACGTCCTTGTCCATTTCAGGAATGAGAGTGTCGTCGGGATAGTTTTCCTTTAGAATCTCCACCCATGCCATCAGACTTGATATGGGCGTGCCGAGCTGATGCGCCGTTTCCTTAGACAAGCCAACCCACACCTTGTTCTGCTCTGCCCTCTTCGACGAGAGAAGGGCAAAAATGGCTACAATAACAAATATCAGGACGATACCGAGCTGCACATAAGGATATGAAGAGAGGCGTTTAAGCATGGTAGACTCGTCATAACACACCATCTGATAGTCCTTTACGCCATCGCCGAGGTCTATCCTTATATATTTGCCCGACTGGAACATCTGCCTGCCCAAACGGGTAACATATAACATGGAATCTTCGGCATTATCTGCTTTGATACGGACATTGCGGTAATCTGTAACGTTGCCGCCGGGGTCAAGAACAATAACAGGAATGGTATTGTTTCCCTGCAAGACATTGAGAATAAGGGTGACATCCGAATTTTCATCTGCATTGTTAAGAGCATGAAGAGCTTGTGCCCACACTTCCATCTTGTTCCTCTCTTCATCAGAAAGGTCTTTCACAAGAAAGTGTGACACCATCAGCGAGGCGACGGCTATGACAACAGCCACCAGCACCAACACAATCTTAACCTGCCGTATTCTATCTGTCCACTGCATGAAAATATCCTTTGGATATCATTCTAAACGACATTGTAACGTTTTTATTGCATTTCCACCTTTACGTTATTACCTTGTGCCCAAACGCTCACCGACGTTAGAAAGTCGTTTCTGTAAACAACACACGTTTTTTCGACACGAACAGATCGTTAGATTTCATGTCTGTCAAATTACTGATTATCCCAAATCGGCCATTAGCGTTATGATGATAACTGCTTATATTTTTGAACAGATGTCTTTACGTTTTGAGGGAGCAATGGGGTTCCATTGTAACTGATAAACGAAAAGACAGATGACAAAAAGAAAGTATGTTTGCGCATAACAGTCTAATGGACGATTTGGGATTATAGTTGAAATCCGGCACACAGATAGACGGAACAGACATAAAATCTAACGACATATTTGGGGTAATAACAAAAAAATACTACCGCATCAGACTATGCAGTAGTATTATTCTTATCTCCACCCGATGGAAAACAAGAGCCATCGGTCTGCGACATTTAATCATCGGAGCCACATAAGATTGGTCGTTGTCGGTTTCTGTCCATTGCCAAAGGCAACTCCCACAGCCTTTGCTGCCGCAATGCGGTTTTTCTCCAAATCTATTTGGTCGTGATATTTCTCCCGCATCTCTAAATCGATATCACTCCTCACCTGTGCCTTCACCTCTTTCATCATACCTGCGGCATCGGAATAGCAAGATGCGTCGGGGTCTATCTGTGCCAATAGCTGGCAAACGGCGATAGCTGTCTGCTGATCCTGGCCGGCATTCCACATGGCCTTTGCCTGATTGAGAATGTAAAGATTCATCCTGTCAAGCTGCGACATGTAGAGTTGCATGCCATATTGCGTAGCCTGTGCTCCGCCATTGGAACAAACAGGAATGGAAAGTACCATAGTGAGTGCCTCCTCGTAGTTCTGGAGCGATGCCATGCGTTGTGCTTCCTTCATGATATTAGGATATTGTGTGTTGTAATACTGGATCATCTTGCTCTTTCCCTCACGTATCAGCCCCTGAATCTCGCTGCGGTTGGCATTGACTCGGCTGAAGGCATTGATATAGCTCTTTACCTCACCTGTTCCAACACCATTGAGAGTGATATACGCAGAAGCGAACTTTTTCTTCGTATAGGTATCTGCCATATAGAATGTGACGCCGATATTATAAACAGTGCGGATGGGTGGACCGGGCAGGTTGCTCTTATCCAGCACATCGCAATGAACAGTAAGCACAAAGGGGGTAATAGGTGAACTCGTTGTCAGTCCACTTTCTGTTGCCATCCGCGTCAATGTCTGGTAAAGCACACTTTGTGCTGCCTGGGGCACATTGGAGAAATTTTCGTCCAACTGTATTGAAATAGGCATCTCACAATCCTGTGCATGAACTGCCGTTACCGTAAAAAGGCATAAAGCAGCAAAAAGATTTCTGATTTTCATAATAGGTTTCCTCAATTATTTATCACCAAAAATCAACAAGCAACGACCAAGTCCACGATTGACAGTCTTCACAGTAATGTTATATGGTGCTGCCTTGAGAAAACGTGCAAGGTCACGTGCAAAGCCATAAGTGTCCTGGGCCATACCGTTTGGCTTGTACAGTGGGATGCGTACCTGTTCGTACAATATCATTGTTTCTGTGGCATCTGACTTGCTAAAGCGATGGTTCACACAGTTTTCTGCCAGCCAATTATCAATAACCTCATTGAGCTCGTAGTCATCATAGGTCTTTTCAAAGTCTACAGCACTACTGTCGAAGATGCGCATATCGAGTACAACCTCGCGACCATTTGTAAGCAGATCGTCGAAATGTGCCTGCAAACGTTCCACGAAAGCATCCATGTGGTCCTGCACCGCTTCCTCTAACAACACCGGAATTTCTGCTGAAAAAGAGCCCTTTCCTGTTCCCTCCGCACCGGCCACCTGCTTGTTGGAATAGGCGTCCAATGCACGGAGATTATATGTGATACTGCTTTTGGGACCCACAGTATTCACCGTCCAGTCTATCTCCAGAATAATATCTGCCTTGGCTGTGCGGCGCAAACGATCGAGCGGTGTCTCGGTGATAGCCGCTCCACTGTTTTTGGAAGTAATGAGACGGTCTTCAGCCGAGAGGTTGGATATAGATTTAATGATCTGCTGCATGTCCTTTAGAGGGAAACCTCTGTCTGCCATCAGGTTATTGATTTTGGATATCACAGCATTGAGCTGCTTGTCGGTGGAGACCGCAGCCTTGTAGTCAGGAATCATCTCCTTGGTGCCCTGGTTATCGAAAGCTTGTTCGTACTTATGTTCTTTACACCAAGCATCACTTGGCACTACCATGAGCGTCGGTTTCTTTGCTTGTCCCATTACTGACAAAGAGCAAACGGTAAATACTGCTGTAAAAAAGATGTTTCTAATCTTCATATCTTGATTTTTTAAAAATTAAATTTATATATATCAGTCTATTAAATTATCTGCCTTAAGACGGGCCTTGAGTTGCGGACGGAGTACACGAATCGTCAGTTCGTAGGCATAGCCCACCTTGTCCTTAGATCTGCCTCCCGACCTCTTCTTTGTATCACGGAGAGACACATACTCCTTGTAAGGACCTTCGTCGGCAAAGAAAAGATTAAAGTAGTCCTCATACCGTTCCTTGGCATTCACCTCTGTCAGCAACGGACGCTGATTACATCCCTCAACACCATCCCTAACTCCATCGAATATGACTGCCCACACAGCATTTTTCATGGCCTGTTCCTTAGCATCGGAGCGATTGCGTCCATATCCCTGGACACGCAAAGTCTGTGAACCGTCCAACTCTACGCCAAGACACTTTATGGAGTTACGCGCGTAAACCTGCGCATTCACAGAAAGGAATGGCACCACCATAACGAATATTGAAAATATAAGTTTCTTCATTGTATTAACTATTTAAAATTCGTAACCCAACTTCATACCGAGATAGCTGTAAGCCACATCGGTCCCGGTGTATTTCCTAAAACTCACAATGGTATAAGACAAACCTATCTGGAAATTATTGCGTCTTCCTCCAAAACTATATCCAACAGTGGGACTGGCAAAGAAGCCGTCATTGGTAATACCACCGACATTGAGCGACCAGAAAGGAACACCATCTCTGTCATAGGCTGAGATAAAGTTACCACGTATATTAGCAAAGAGTGGTATTCCGAAATCATTATCAGTATCTCTCACTTCACCATTATTGACATAATAGCGCACTCCTAAACCTACACCAACGCGAAGAAACTCACTGAAACGATAACCTCCGGTAAAAGCCACATTGGTATATTGCATGTTGGTGCTATTGACCATCACACTGCTTCCCCCCTCCAGATCTACAGCACACCAAAATCCCTTATCAGTAGAACTATAATCCTTATAGTTGGTGTGTTTGGAGGAATCAGGCAATTTTACATCCCGGTACTGTGCCTTTACTGCAAATGTTGCGGAAAGCAACAAAAGACAAAACAATACTTTCCTCATGATAGATATTCTTTAGAATCATCAATAATTAGAAACCTGAAGAAAGAGAACGGATTACACCGGCTTTTTCAAGATATTTGCGCAAAGCCGTCTTATCAACTTGAAGAATAGCTCCGGTCTTGTAACCCTTCTTTGTCTTCACACGATCGTATGAGCCTGCCACCACAGAGGCATAATTCTGACACTCACCATCTTCAGCAAAGAATCTCTCAAAGAACTCTGCATTCTCCTGTTCAACTGCTGGAGAAGCCATGGCCGGCTGGCGGGCACCACTCTCGTTGCCCGAGCATCCACGAAACACTATGCCATGCACGGCAGCACGCTTCAAAGCCTCGTCGCCCACTCTCTTGCCATGAACATAAACCTTTACCAATACGGTACCCTCGGTTCCAGAACCGGCTCCAGTGATATCATACTTGGGCATATCATCACCCTTTGCTATTGTTGCCAGTGCAAAACAAATGAGCAACATTGTCAAACTTAGCAATCTTTTCATAGTTACATCGATATTATTAAGTTATAAATTTATGTTATTTTAGTTTTAACGACTTGTTTTCTCGCGAATGAGCATACCCTTGGAAAATTCTCTTCCTGACACTTTTCTAAAAGTAGTGAAACCGAGATTGGCACCTTGTGCTCCTTCCTCTGCCGCCATATATCTGTTATCCCAAATGAGGTTTGGAATAGGGCGGATGGTTCCCACTACATCATATTTTATCTTGCCATTTTCCAGTTCCACGGGTTCAAGCACTTCAAACAATGTATTGACATTCACTCCTTCCTTCATGCCTACGTATGCAGTCAGTGGTTCGATGCTCACAAGAGGCGACTTAGTGCGAAATTCTTCATAGCTACGCTGCAAATCGACGACATTCTCATCAATGGCACGCTGACAAGCCTTACGAACCATCATCACCGGCTCATCTTCATTAATACCCATGAATGAAGTGGTTCCTCCGCTACTCTCCACTTTACCTACATATCTCAATTCATACTGTCCTCTGCCTTTTTCAAAATTGGCTTTCTTAGTCTCATCAGGCTTGGCAGCATATTGTTTCTTATAAAATATAGCCGCCTGTTCCTCATTCCATACCAACCGATAAAGGAAGGTATTGATCTTTACACGGAATCCTTTGATGCTTTCCACCATACTGCCAACGCTGTTACCCAAACTCTCATAGCTGCTGTTGTTGGTATATGCACTCATAACACTACCAAAGGCTTTCAATAAGGAGCCTCCCGTACTTGAGGCCTTGCTTTTGTCTACATAACGGATATCGTTTACAATGACAAAAGTATTACCTATCAGATCTTCGCCGGCATCCTGCAGCAATGCCATACCTCGGGCGGAGCGGGTCGCCAACTGCTTGTCAAACTCTGTGGCGTTATAGAGTCCGCGTTCCTTCACCAGTTCCATATCACACTGTCCGGTATAGTTATCACGATCGAACCACTTACCTACTAATCTGCTGGCAACCTTGTTCTTGGAAAGGAAGTCACTGACTTCCTTATTCTCCTTGTTTCTGTTGGCACCATCCAACTTAGTATTGAGGTTGAGCACTCTTACGCTCAACATATGATCGTTGAACTTGTCGGGTACGGGTATTTGAAGAAAGGCCTCCTTTATCTCGGAAGCATATTTTTGATCAGTGTGATTGATCATGACAGAATAGATAGAACTGCGACGATATTTCCTGGCATCATCGTCCTGTTGCTGAGCATTCATTTGTGCAGCACACAAAAAGATTGCTGCCATTACTGTATATAGTGTTTTCATCTTATTTACAATGTTTGAGGATTAGAAATTCCATTCTGACTCATCAATAACATAAAAGATATCATACGTACGATTCTCCTGCGTGACATCCAAAAGTATTTGTTTCACTGCTGTTTTGGTGACAGGATCAAGTTTCTTTCGTTGGATTCGTCTCATAACCTTATCCTTATACAACAAGGATATGGGGGTGTCGCAAAGCAAGCGATCTTCGACATCTATCAAATACCCGAAGCTATCCTTAACAGTTGATATGTCCAAAGAATCCATTTTCTCTTTAGGTGTATTGGGAGGAAACATCTGAGCACGATAAAGGGGAGTGTTGGTCGGCTTGAAATCTTTTGGCATTACATAGGCAATATTATCAGAGAAATTTGTCACCACCTTATATCCCTTGCCCATCTGCTTCTTCTTGTTCAAATTGTAGTGATAATAAAGAGAGTCTGTTCCCATAACCCACAAGTGTTGTACGTCAGCCTCCTGAGGACGCATCACACCTTTATAAGCAAACGGTATCAACTGGGCTTTGGAAGTGGATATCACACCCCATTTCCCCAATTTCTGGGCTATCAACATATTTGATGACACACCGTCGATATAACCGTACGTGAAAGGAATTACAATTTTATTATTTCTATCAACACACCCATATTTGCCATTCTTCTTCACACTGAACAATTCATTGTCTGTGGACAAATACGGAAAAGAAATATCATCATAACCGGAGAGATTCTTTACATCATTATTCTCATAATCAAATACTTCCCATTTGCCCATACTATCTTTTCCTGCCCATAGCCCTAAGTGCTTACACATCTTCACATCAGAATAGGTGCGCAATACCTTTCCTTCTCTGTCTATGATATCCCATTTGGCTCCTTTGTACACTACTGCCATATTACCATAGAAATCACTATGCGACAATGTCTTTAGTTCACTAAAAGGTTGCGATAAAGATGTAGCCACCAGTTTTTGCGCCTGATCCAAGCGGTAGTAGCCGCACATGGTCCCTCCTGCTTCCATAATATAAAACCTCACCATATCGTTGACCGGCTTCATAACAATATCGTAAGTATTTTCAGGCATAACTTGTTGCCCCGTCGCATCTATAATGCCGGCACCGTTGGTAGTTGTGCCATCATTAGCCTTCACTCCCAAATACTGGCAATCGGTTTCTAATGTGTCTGTAAGGAAATGGTATGAGAATTTAAGCAGCGTTCCATCTCCGAAAGGAGCACTATTGCTCACATTCTGAGTAAATTCAAACAATCCCTTGTATTGTGGAGTAACCAAAATTTTTCCTTTTGTATTTACGATGCCATAATTGGCCTTGTCAATATAACTTCTGCGCCCTTTTGTCGTAGCTATACCTCCTGTAGTAATAAAAGCCTTACCATAGCAATTGGGCTTGGAAATGAATGTATAGATGACGGGGAGTACTACTTGACCCTGTGCATTAGCTAATCCCATGATACTACCCTTTTGGACAATATAAAGGTCATTATGCCATTTTGTTATCTGACTATATTTTAGCGGCAGCAATACTTTACCCGTGGCATCTATCATTCCGGTTTTCTCTCCTTTTGAAACAATAGCCACACCATCTGCATAGGGTTGGGCACTGGTATATTGACATTTCACTACTTCCTTGCCTTGCGCATCAGAGAAACCAACTTTTCCGCTCTTATTCACCATTATCTTCAAGTCTTGTGCTTGTAAATTAACCGACAAGACCAACATAGCAAAACATAATCTTGTTTTCAAACCCATAATAAAAATTGCCTATAGTTCCAAATTCGGCTCGTTATTGTTAATAAGAATCTATTCTACTCGGCAAAGGTATAGCGTGGAACTTCTCATCAATGATGAACGCAGATATCTTGTCGATGAACTCATTTTACCTGTCTATATTTCCTATGAGATTATATTATCGACAACAAATAGTTTATTTTCAGTAATCTCCAAAAAGAAATAATCCTTTCTCAAATTCGCTATCAACTTCATGTAACGTAGAATGCGAAGAATACATTTTTTTATAATTTTATTGAATAACATATCAACTCCCGTCCTGTTGTTTCTCAAGAATATAGTAGTTACACCAAGCATTGCAATGCACAATGTCCTTTCCTTTTACCTACAAAAGTAAATAAACCATCTATTTTTTTTATTTATCACGAGTTAAATTTAGTTAAGCAACAAGAAAACGCATTGTCATTAAACCTTTTCGGATGGTCTACACAGCATTTTTAGCGCATGAAATTCATAAAATAATTCGAAATAGTTCAATTGGCAGACACAAGCAAATGACGTTTATGATCCAAAACCTTTGCCGCTTCATCATTTTCCTTTTATCTCCTTATCATTTGGTTTGAAGCGCAACGCGTCACATAGCAAGTCATCAGGCCATTCACAAGCATCCGGCAGACAATGCTCACCATGGCGTAAATAAACAAAAAATCCCCGGAGAATCCTTTAC
>CAMTJK010000135.1 GCA_947072805.1 uncultured Prevotella sp. | reverse complement strand
GTTCTGGTTTGCCTTCGATACAACGCTATTAAGCTGTGAAGATGTAACCTCATACTTTGCAAGCGACTTAACGAAAGAAGCCCTTTCCTTTACGATAGGAGCGATTTTTGATTCAAATTTTTTGATTTGAGCCATTCCGCTTACTGAAACTGCCATAGCAGCGAGTAATAATGTAAACTTTCTCATAAGCTAAATGTATTAAGAATAAATAAATAATGAATTGTCTGCAAAATTAAACAATAATAGTAAAAACGGCAAAATAAACTAAAACAAAATCTGCAAATTGCAGCTTTTTCTTGATATAAAGTAACGTTTTGTTAGTATTTTGAAAGAAAATACGATATAAATACTCTTTTGACAAGCGCTCTCAAGGGTTTCACAACATTCTGTCAAGGCTCATCTTCCAACGTATACGCCTTTCTTTTTACCTTATATTATATAAGGAAGCTGTATCATCCGCAGCCTGTCGCCTGCCATATCCTGCACAACGACACCTGTTCTTGCTACCGCTGACACAGCTTCCTCTTTATTCTGCCTTTATCTATTTCACCGTTTCTATGGGTTTGGCTGCCGATACGGTCGAGTATAATTTAGGATCTACAATATCCACAAGCGAGGTACGCACATTAGCCGCGTTCTCGGTAGCAGATTTTCCGAGACGGAACATGTTTATAACACGACCTTCCCAACTGCCGGCATCCTCAATAGTACATGAGTTTTCTGCCGATGTGGACGAAAGAACTCCATCCATGAAGTACGAGCTGTCGTATGTTTGCTTATTCAACTTGGTGTCTGCAAGCACAGTGTAGATATAGTATCCGGCATTGGTTCCGCAATACTGACCGCCATAGAAACGCAAGGCGTTCTTGTCGGCAACGAATTCAACGGGCACTTCCACACCTTCATAGTCTGCAGGAGCGAAAACGAGCTTACTGCCATTTCCTCCGGCTTTCAGTTCGCCGTTTAAAGCAATATTGGCACCGCGCAATGTCTTTCCTGCAAGTGTGTAGCTGCCGCGAATGTCGTACTGTACAATCTCTATGCGGTCGCGCTGTATCTTTGCATCAATATCAACATAAGCAGTACGCGTCTCGCCCGGTTGTGCCGCATCGAACGTAAAGATAAGATAATCTTCCGTTTCCCTTACCTTAATCCATGATGCCGACGGCACCGGATTTGCCGGAATGGTGTGCAGGATGGGGAGCTTCACTTCCGACACGCCATGTGAGAGTACACAAAGTCTTTCGGGTGCAGTGAACTCATAGCGGGCACCGAGCTGCGAAACGTTCACAACGATGGAATCTGTCTCGGAAGCCTTCATTACAACGATGGTATTGCGCGACTGGCTGTCACCGTTTACCGAAGCGTTCATTGTGATGGTAGAGCCCGTAAGCGAAACCGTGAGCCACGGATGCTTTGAATAAGCCGAAACGATGGGACCTGCCACGTTGATGTATTTCTCACCTCCGGCAGCAGCAAAAGAAGTTTCAGCCGAAACAACGTTCAATGCGCTCTGCGATTCGGTGAAATCATCGTCCGAACATGAAGCAAAGACAAAGGCGCCACAGGCTAAGATACCTAAAAATATATCCTTGATTCTCATAATTCTCTTTACTTTAATTTATGCGGGTTAGTTTTTTGATGTTCAATCCGTATGTTCTAAGAGCCAATCCGGTGTCGCCTTCTTCATCCGTATAAATATTGAGGTAACAGAAACCGTTATACTGGTTACATGGTGTCAGAACATTGAGATTGTCGGGCGCGAATTCAAATTCGGGTGTACCGAAACCGAAGTAGCCTTCAGAGTCAACATATGCACCTCTGAATATCAAATAATCATACTTCTCCGTCGGATCCAACGAGGATATAGCGTCATAAAATGCCACCTTACCCGAACGATAGTCATAGAAGATAAAGATTGTATAATCTCCTTGCGCATCTTCCAGATCTCTGCTTCCCACGTCCGCACGTGCCTTTCCCTTATACTTCAAGGTACCCTGAAGTATAGTATGCGACACCTTACCGACATAAGAATCATACTTTTCGAGCACGAGTGTATCGTTGACAGTACGATTTTCTATGTCCGTGTATGTCATTATCCACTTGGCGGCAAAGTCGATTGCATCCATATTGTACTTTGGATCACTGCACTTTTCTATGCTGACAGCACTGCTATTTGTTGCAAACTTTGAGTTGGCAGCGTCGGTAAGTGTAAGCGACGAGAATGCAGAACCATCCTTTGCTTTGAGTTCTTCGTGGAGAACAATACCTCCCGGTACATAATAATAAGGTATTGTACTTGTCTGCGAAGCGAGCATCACGTTATGGGCATCGCGGTCGATAATAATTGTATCGACAACGTTTTCTCCGTTCTTGACAACACACATTGGGCGTGCAGCCTCGTCCACCTTCTTCAGTTCGGTAAGATAGTCAGCCCAGACAACATTCTCCGGAACGCGTGTCATCACCATCTTGTTGCCCCACTTCTTGCCCTTGAGGTATATTGAATCCTGCGTCTTGCGCTGTATAATAAACTCATAGTCTCCTTCTTCACCGTCCACATCACCCATATAAGGCTGTGAAAGGAAGTGGAAGATCTCATTGTATGTGTTCAGCGTGAGCACCGGACCCTGATCCTTTATCACGTCATAGCTTGAAGTAGTGACGAGATTCACATCATCTGATATGTCTGACGACACGTGAGCCTTTGACCCATCGAACTTAATGAGCATCGTAAAGCCTCCGCCCGTATACTGTGCACCGGTGAAGTAATGCAACAACCATCCGTTGGGTGACGAAACAAGCAGTTCCTTTGATTCGGAAACAGCCTTGTCTATTCTTACGGCTGCAGTGTCAGAGAATACATTCTCATCGTCATCATCGCAAGAGAACAACGACAGAGCTGCGCCAAAAATAAATATGCCTAACAAATATTTCTTCATACTTCAAACTATTTCAGATGTTCCAAATCCAGTGTTTTCAACTCTTGTGCACGACGAAGCACCACTGCACGCAATTCGTCGAGGTCGAGATTCCATGAATCTTTCATGTATGACTTCACAAACTCAAGTTTCTTCTCGAGTGTTGCACCCTCTTCTCCGGCACCGTCCACCTTAGCCTGCCATTCTTCGGGAGTGATGGTTACGTAAATCGACATCATCTCGGCAAAGTCTTCCTGCGGCTCGCTCATGGCATAAGGTGTCACGAAGCCGTGTGTCCATGCGTACTGGTCCTTGTACTGATACCAGTCACCGCTGACGAAGTCACCCTCGGATATCAGATCCCATGAGGTGTCGTAGGGCTTACGCTGATGCAGGATATGGGTAAACTCATGGTGTATGGTGTGGAAGTAATACTCGTTGAGCGTGTTGTAGTCGTGCAGCATCTCATCGGTAAGTTCATTCACCATGTAAAGCGTAATCTTGTATCCGCCCTCGGCTGTACCGAGCACCATTGTACCCTCGCTGTTGTAAGCGGGCGAACCGATGAGGTGGATTTGTCTCGGCACATTAGTCTTGATAAAGTCCTGTCCCACCACCTCGGTGTAAGCATCAAGCCAAAGGAATTTCACGATGATGGCAAGTTTGGCAGCCTTTGCCGAATCGGCAGGCACCAGAGTATATTTCATGTCGCTCTCTATATCCTCCATCTTATACTTGAAGTCGATGTTATAAGGATAAGCGTAGTTGTCAAGCAACCATAAGTCGAGGGCATCACGCGTAACCGTTTCGCCGGTGAAGATACTTTGGCTCGACGGTTCGTTGTCATCAGAGCAGGAGACGAATCCCATGCAAAGCGTCAGACCTAATATATATAATAACTTCTTCATATCTTTCATGTTTTATGATTGTGAAATGGTTTACCTCGGGTTAGCCGGCAGACCAACTGCTATAACCTCCTGCGGCAGCTGGATAGCGAGACGCGGATCGCCTTTCTTCATGGTGTCGGTCACTTCAAGCAGCTGGTTCGACTTGTTCACACGGCAACGGTACATGGTGATACCGTAACGCTTCACGTCCTGCAGGCGCAAGCCCTCGTGAATGGTGACAAGACGGCGCAACTGCAGCAGGCACTGGAGCATGTTCTCCTGTTCTGAGCCTTTCTGCAGGCTGAACCACGGGAACAGTTCCTTCTTAGGCGTGGGCGCCTGCGGTGTATAATAGTTTATGCCGTTGTAGAAGCCGTTCACCTGAATCTGCGTGAGCGATACACCTTTTGCGGAGAACTTCGACAATTCGGCGTTGATATCGTCAAGTCCGCCCAGCAGATCGCCCTTCAGTATCTTGGCTTCAGCTCTGACAAGAAGAGTCTCGTCGGCATTGAACACAGAATATACAGAGTGCGGAAAACCTATACCAGCCTGAATGTCGGAGTATTCGAAGATATAAGGTATCTTGCGGAGCATCTTGCTCGACATGTCATCGTTGTAGAACACCTGATAACCGAACACCTCCTGGCTGTTACCCCACGGACCCTCAGCCGAGATGGTTTCATAGTCGGCAATACGGTGGTTGTGTGTGAACTTTTCTCCTGCGAGGTACGGTCCGATGTAAACACCCCACTGCGACGTCACCACCTGCAACATGAAGTTGGCATCTTCGTTAGAAGCGATGTAAGCATTTGGCTGTACCATCTTGTTTGCCGAGAGAGCGTTCCATGCCTGCCAGTCGCGCAGTTTTGCAGATGGGTTGCTTCCAAGCGCAGCCGTAGCATGCTCGATGGCTTTGTCGTACTTCTGGTAGTAGAGATAGAAACGCGCGGCAAAGGCGTGCGAAGCTTCCTTGTTGAAGTGATATTTCGGCTTTGCATAGTTGTTTCCTATCAGCGGCAGAGCCTTCTCGATGTCAGCCTCCACCCTTGCATAGAGCTCTGCAAGCGTACCGCGCTCGTAGATTTCGCCCACATACTCCTGTGGCTTCAGAGGATAAGGCATACCGGTGTTGGGCTGGTCTGCCGTTGAGGGGTCGTAAGCCTGACAGAACATGGTGCTGAGAGTAAACACAGAATAAGCACGGAGCATGAGAGCCTCACCGTACTGGTCGGCATAACTTGCCTCACTGCCGTTTTCCTCCACGAACTTGATAACGTGGTTGGCGTTTTCAACGGCAGCATAGTAGTTGTCCCATACATATTTGGGCGATTCGTAGCCCGAGCTCTCGTTGATGGGTTGCCAATAGTAAGCCTGTTCCTGGAAACGTTCGCCAGTCCATGAGGTATTGACACACTCGTTGGAGTTGTCCGAATACCATTCGAACACAGCTGCAGGATGGCATGACGGATAAGCATTGACGAGCAGATAACCAAGGTCCTCGGCGTCGTTCAGTTCCATTCGGTTGTCTGGCAGTTCATCAAGGAAATCATTACAGGAAGTCAATCCCGTGACAGCAGCCATCGACAACGACAATATATATAAATTAATTCTTTTCATATTTCTAAGCGATACAAATGTTATAATCCGACTTTTACTGTTAAAGTGAACTGCTTAGGCACAGGAGCGGCAACACCACCGGTGTTGAAGAATTCGGGGTCCTGTCCGTTGAGCTTGCTGTCAGAGTAGATAAGAAAGAGGTTTGTTGCCTGCAGCTTCAGCGAGAGGCTGTTGAACGGAGTGCTCTTGAACCATGCTTTGGGGAAGTCGTATCCGAACGATATTTCCTTCATACGTATGAAATCACCCTTTGCAATGCGCTCCGAGGAGTAGTTGTAGGCATTGTAGCCGATACGCAGATCGGAGTTGTCATTATACTGACGACTGCTCAATATCACGGGAACATTGGTCGTTGCCTCGTCACCCGGCACCATCCAGCGGTTGTTGAACTCTTTTGTCATTGAGCTCATGTCGCTGTATCTTGCCGAGAACACAGGGTCAAGACGCACCACATTTCCGAAAGCATACGTGATAAATACGTTGAGTCGGAAGCCTTTGTAGGTGAATACGTTGCCCAACGAGCCGGTGACAGTGGGGTCTGACGGTCCCTCATAAATGAGGTAGCTGTTGTTCTCGCGTTCCTGGAAGTTGATATCGGTAGATGTAATCTCACCCTTTTCGTTAAGGAATGTGGGATATCCGTTCTCGTCAAGTCCCTTGAAAGGTATGGAGAATATACCTCGTGCGGGATAACCCTCAAGCGCAAAGCCGCTGCCGGACACAAGGTCCATCGTAGTACATAGAGTGTTCAGGTCTGTAACCTTTGTCACTGCATGCGAGTAGATGAAGTTGGTTGTCCAGTTGAAATCCTTTGTCTTGATGTTCGTCGATGTGATGCTAAGTTCCTCACCGTGCGACTTCATCGAAGCCACATTGGCATACTGCTGTGAGGGCGACTGCATTGTGATGATCTGTCCGATAAGGTCGTAGTTGTTACGGAAGAAGAGACCGAACTCCACACTGATGCGGTTATTGAGGAAACCTGTCTCCAGCGTAGTACTGAACTCATGCTTCTTTTCATAAGTCAGGTTGCTGTTCTGCGGATAAGACTCGGTAATACCCGGTTCCTTGTCTGATGAGAACGGACGCCACGGAGTGTAAGAATAGAATATAGGTGTGGTGTTCGACGCATACTGCCACGGTCCGTGGTCGGCGGTAAGCGAGTAAGAAGCCTTAAGCGTGAGGTGTGACATCACCTTGCTTACCTTGTCAAAGAACGGCTCGTCGTGAACGTTCCACGAACCTGACACGTTCCATGTGGGCAGCCATCGTGCGCTTGTGCTCTTACCCATCCTGTTAGAACCCTCGTAACGCAAAGTTCCGTTCAGGTTATACTTCTGCCTGTAAGAGTATGTGAGCACGCCGTAGAATGCAGCACTGCGGTCCGTAGAGTTGTCGAGGGCATAGTAATCGGCGTTTTCTTCAGTTATCTTCTTGAAGTACTTATAGGTATAGAAGGGCACCGACCCCATGTCGTACTGCATGCCCACACCGTCGAAGCGGCTTGTAGAGCGCTCGATGCTGGTAATCTCGGTACCTCCGAAGAGGTTTACGTTATGCACTTTTGCGAATGTATGGTTGTAGTTGAACGTTGCGCGGAAGTCATAACTTGTCATTCTGTTGTCCTTACGCTTGTAGAAACCTCCGTTAGGCAGCACCGAGTAAGCCAGTGCATAGGGGTCTTCGGGGTCTGTATAGAGGTAAGGGTTATTGTCGCGAATCTGGCTGTTGCCGGCAGCGCGGTAACTCTGTGCCATATTCGAGTTTTCGGTGATGTTGTGCTCTTGTGAAGAGCCGGCGTACTTCACGGCTCCGAGAGCGGCGAGTTCGAGGTCCTTGATAGGCTTGTATTTGAGTTCTGCCTGGAATTTAAGGTCGAACACGTTCAAGTCCATGTAGTTGTTCTCGAGCTCGTTGAAGATGTTGAACGGAGCATAGTTAGACTGATAATATGTATCAGGGTCAAGTGCTCTCGACGAGTTGAGAGAATAAGAATAGGGGTTTATATCGAAGTCGCGCTTTACCTCACCCGACACGGGGTCTATATCCTGTCCGAGAGTACCCGGAGCGGTCTGCTTACGGTAGCTTCCGCTGCTGATGAGGTTTAAAGAGAGGTTTTCGAGAATTCTGTGCGTCACATTCATGTTGGCGGTATAGCGCTTCACGTCGCTCTTCTTGTACCATCCCGGATCGACCATTGCGCTCATAGAAACGTAATAGTTGGATTTTTCCGTACCACCACTTATACTAAGAGCATGGTTTTGCATGACGCTATTGGAGAAAAGTTCATCAAACCAGTTGGTGTTACGCATCTCGGCGTTGTAGAGATATTGGTTCTGTGCCTCAATGGTGTTGGGCAGTCCGAACTGTCCGTTTGCCGTATTGTACGTATTGATGAGCTCATACATCTTTCCATACACACCGTAGTTGCTTCCGTTAAGCACATCCGAGAACGAGAGCCATCCCTTGTCCCTGATTTCGCGGTAGATGCCCATCTGGTCCTGCGAGTTGAGGATGTTGAAGTTACGGTAGCTGGGCTTCAGTCTGGTTGTAAATTCGCCCGTATAGTTTATGTGGGCTGCGCCCATCTTTCCTTTCTTCGTTGTTACAACAATCACACCCGACATCGCGCGCGCGCCATATATAGATGTAGCGGCACCGTCTTTAAGAATGTCGAATGTCTCGATATCGTCAGAGTTGAGACCGGCGATGGCAGAGCTGATAAGCGTCTCGGGGTCTCCTGATGACAGGTCGTCGGCGCTCACGTCGGTAATGTCTTCCATAATAACGCCATCGACAACCCACAGCGGTTTCGAGCTACCATAAATTGAAGTAGCACCACGTACACGTATTTTCGGCGCCGTTCCGAATGTACCCGAAACGTTCTGCACCGACACACCGGCGGCACGCCCCTCGAGCGAACGGCTGATGTCAGGCATACCGCCTATCAGAGCATCTTCCGCCTTCACGCGTTCGGCAGCTCCGGTAAACGTACGGCGGTCCATCTTCTGCATACCCGTTACCACAACGTCACCCAAAGTGTGTGCATCTGATCTGAGAACAATCTTCATGTTCGCTTTTGGGGTAAGCGTCTGTGATACCATACCGATGTAGCTAACCTGAATTTTCTTTCCGGCAGGCACGGTGAGCGTGAATTTTCCGTCAAAATTGGTCACCGTACCGGTCTTCGAACCCACCGGAATGACCGAGGCTCCGATAATCGGCTGACCGTCATCTTGAGATATCACGGTTCCCGTTACCTTCGTTTGGGCAAGTGCTATTCCTATCGCCAGGAACATGCATGCCAAAATCATGGTTAATCTTTTCTCCATAAATACTCTCTTGTTTACTTTATTATGTTTTTATAAGTTACGAACGGCAAAATTAATCATTTTTTCGTGTAACGGCAAAAGAATCAAAAAAAACCGCATAAAATGTGCAATTATTTAACAAAAAAGTATATATGATAGGGCTAAATGATTTTAATTTGAATAAAAATACACTTGTTTGTTCACAAAATGTAACTTAAACCCAGCAGCCATCAAGCCGCAAAGGTAATTTCCCGGGAGTATATTATTGTAGTTTAAAACGCGAATTTTTCATCAGACCGGTACATGCAGATGAAATTATGATTTCATGGTTTATAAGAAGACTGACGAGAGGCGTTCGTAACTGCACTTAATGAAAGTTAATTTGTAAAGATATTTGGTCGAATTTAACATTTTTAAATCCGGCATTCTA
>CAMTJK010000134.1 GCA_947072805.1 uncultured Prevotella sp. | reverse complement strand
TGTTCCGTTCCATCCTGTACACGAAACTGTTTGCCGTCCTACTGCTTGCCCTGTCGTGTCTGGGGACAAAGGGCGTGAAGGGTGAGAAAATCACTTGGGAACGAATCTGGACGGCTCTTGCCGTCGGCTTCGTGTTGTTCTTCCTCAACTGGTGGATATTGGCTTTGCCACTACCGATAGAGGCGGTTACGGGACTGTATATCCTGACCATTGGCGCAGGTTATATCTGTCTGCTGATGGGCGGTCTGTGGATGAGCCGCTTGTTGAAGCACAACCTCATGGATGACGTGTTCAACAACGAAAACGAGAGTTTCATGCAGGAAACAAGGCTTATCGAAAGCGAGTATTCGGTCAATCTACCGACACGATTCTACTACCGCAAGCGTTGGAACAACGGCTGGATCAATGTCGTGAATCCCTTTAGGGCTTCTATCGTATTGGGTACGCCGGGCAGTGGTAAATCCTACGCGGTGGTAAATAATTTCATCAAGCAGCAGATTGAAAAAGGCTTTTCGATGTATGTGTACGACTTCAAATTCAGCGACTTGTCCACGATAGCCTACAATCATCTGTTGAACCACCCGGAGGGCTACAAGGTGAAGCCGAAGTTCTATGTGATTAACTTTGACGACCCGCGACGCTCGCACCGTTGTAATCCTATCCACCCGGATTTCATGGAGGATATTACAGACGCTTACGAAAGTGCATATACGATAATGTTAAATTTGAACAAAACATGGGTGCAAAAGCAGGGCGACTTTTTCGTGGAATCACCTATTATATTGTTTGCCAGCATTATATGGTATCTCAAAATCTATCAGGGTGGTAAGTATTGCACGTTCCCCCATGCAATCGAGTTCTTGAATCGCCGCTACGAGGATATTTTCCCCATCCTGACCTCTTACCCGGAACTGGAAAACTACCTTTCGCCATTCATGGACGCATGGCTCGGAGGGGCGGCTGAGCAGCTCATGGGGCAGATTGCAAGTGCGAAAATCCCACTCTCGCGCATGATTTCTCCGCAGCTCTATTGGGTAATGTCGGACAGCGAGTTTACGCTGGATATCAACAATCCCGAAGAGCCGAAAATCCTCTGCGTGGGCAACAATCCCGACCGTCAGAATATCTATGGTGCGGCTCTCGGTCTGTATAACTCCCGTATCGTGAAGCTCATTAACAAGAAAGGAATGCTGAAGTCTTCGGTCATCATTGACGAACTCCCCACGATATATTTCAAAGGGCTTGACAATCTTATAGCTACCGCACGAAGCAACAAGGTTGCCGTGTGTCTGGGCTTTCAGGATTTCTCGCAGTTGAAGCGTGACTACGGTGACAAGGAGGCCGCCGTGGTAATGAATACCGTCGGAAATATCTTCTCCGGACAGGTGGTGGGCGACACGGCGAAGACGCTATCTGAACGGTTCGGAAAGGTGCTGCAAAAGCGGCAGTCCATTTCCATCAACCGGCAGGATGTTTCAACGTCCATCAACACGCAGATGGACAGCCTTATCCCTCCCAGCAAGATTTCCGGCTTGACGCAGGGTATGTTTGTCGGTTCGGTGTCCGACAACTTCAACGAGCGCATCGAGCAGAAGATTTTTCACTGTGAGATTGTCGTGGATGCCGAGAAGGTGAGGTGCGAGGAAAAAGCCTACAAGCAGATACCTGTCATTACCGATTTCACGGACGAGGACGGTAACGACCGCATGAAGGAAACGGTGCAGGCAAATTACAGGCGCATCAAGGAGGAGGTGAAGCAGATTGTCGCCGACGAGCTGGAGCGCATCGCCAACGACGACAACCTCAAGCATCTGTTGCAGCAGAAATAGCCAGATGAAAAATCCGTAACTCAACAGCAATGTGGGTTACGGATTTTTCTTTAACTGTTTCCAGTTTTCAATTCATATATAAGGTGTGGCATTTCTTTTTCGTTGTATATGACAACATGACTGCTGACCAAAGACATACCCAGCTTCTCGGCTACCCGGATGGATGCCTTGTTCTCCGGTCTGATGCTGCAACAGACATTTTTCAGATTCAGTTGTTCAAAAGCATATTCCAGACAGGCATGGGCGGCTTCCAGTCCATATCCGTTATGCCAATAGGCGTCATCAAGGATATACCCAAGTTCCACCGTATCATTCCCGTTTATGGCGCTTTTCATCAGTCCGGCTTGTCCTATCAGCGAGTCGGTTTCTTTTAGGATGACGGCATAATATCCGAATCCGTCCTTGTGGTATCGGGTGAGTTGATTGGTTATCCACTTGCGCACCTCTTTCTTAGTAAAACCGTGTTCCCAAGCATACATTACTTCCGGCTTTCCCATAATTGCAAGGAGTGCATCCGTATCCTTTCGAGTTATCCTGCGAATAAGCAGACGCTCTGTTTTCATGACGACCAGCAACTCAGAATAGGTCTTTATCTCAAATCCGTCCTCTTCCCATTCTTTCACAAGCCGGTGGATCGTTTCTTCCACCAGATTGTTATATGCGGCATCGGGAATCACCTTTACGAAAAAGATATCACGGGTTTCTTTAAGGACCCATTCATTGATGTTTTCCAATTCTTTGCCTTCGGGAATGTAATCTTTGTGTATCATGAACTCATTGATGTTGTCTGCCAGCAGTTCTTCCAGTTGATAACGGATGTCATCCTCCAGATTGGCGAACAGCATGGTTTCCTCTTCGCAGATTTCATAAATTTGGTCATACTCCTCAATGCTTTCATCCAATGTGGGGTTACTCCGTTTCATGTCCAGCATATCCTGTGCGAGTTGCCCGGATTCCTTGTCATTGTATTTCGCGGCATATCTTTCAAGAAGTTCCCAGTCCTGACGGCTCATAGGAAATTTGAAAGCGGCACGTTCCACCTCATTGCAGCGCACCATGTCCGCCTGCACATCTTTAGGCAGCGACTGGCATTGCTTACAGATATGGCGCGTGTGTCCCTTGCCGCTGAATTTCTCGTTGGCTTTGTATTCTCCGCATATCCGGCAATAGTGTCCCAGCTGTTTCTTTTTTGCCATGCCTATTGTTGTTTTAACAATTCCATACCTTTCTCCGTAAGCCGGTATTTCTGCTTCGGGTGGCTTGGCTGTTCCGGATACAATGGAATGATATAGCCTCCATTCAATGCCGGATGCAGGTAGTTTGTTCTGAATGTCGGGCGATGGTTCAGCTCCAATGCCTCCATTATTTCTTTTACGGACAACTCGCGTTCATTCAATACTTTCACCAATGCAAATACTTGGTCGGTGCTTGGTCGGTGCTTGATCGGTACTTGGTCGGTACTTGGTCGGTTGGACACCTCATATTTGAATATCAGCGTTACACTGTCGCTCCACATTCTATATTCCGGTTCAGGCAATCCGGCTTTGCGGCATTCCGACATCATCAGTCCTATGCCACGTCCCCAGCTTTCCAAGACCTTCCGTTTATATAAGGCATTTGCCAATAACGGATTTTGCGGTTTGGATTCATGCTCGGATTTCATCTTTTCCGCATCCCAGTTGGGCGGAAATGTTCCGGAGTTTTCAATTTCTACGCGGTCATCATAAATGGCAATGCCCACTGAACCACCAGCCTCTTTGTACGACCTGTGTGTAAGACTGTTCACGACACCTTCTCTTATTGCCTTATACGGAATGGTCAAATGTTCCTCCCGTTCCAAAGTGTCTGTTGTACCGGATAAGGAAAGGTGCTTGAATATAAATGCCATCGCTGCGTTGAGCAATTGGAAAAAATTGCCATGAATGCGCTGGCTGTCCATGAAAACAGTCTTGTCCGTGCCTTTGAAGCGCGCTAACCGAAGCAGGCATTGGGGATATTCCATACGTTCGTGTTTCCCAAACAGCACGGCTGCCGCATTGTTCAACACCCCGTTTTTCTGTAATCCGAACTTTTCCAATATGACAGGGACATCAGTACCTGTATCTTCCGGCAGACGACCGCATTCTATACCTAACCTTACGGTCTTCAACACCTCGTTGGTGTCCAAGTCCTGCAAGGTCAGATCTCTGTTTTCTAAAAGTTCCCAGCGGTATTGGTTGCCGTCACGTTGCAACAGCAATTCATTATATGTAGCCTGCGGCATCGTCGTGGTTGCACTTTCCACCCGCATATATGGCCTTCCTTTATAAGAGAACGGACGGTTGTTCTTTGAATTTTCAACGCGAAAAGCAATTACCTTCTTCTCACTGTTTGGTATTGGTGCATAGGATATTTGTACTGCTGCCACCGGTTCCAGACGATTGATGGCATCGGCTATGTCCCTCTTCGTTTTGTCGCTCACTTCCTGACCGATGATTTTTCCCTTGTCATTCACGCCGAACAATACCGTACCGCCTTCCCCGTTCAAAAAGGCGCATAGCGTTTCCATGCCGCGTTCCAACTGGCCGGTGGTTTCCTTGAACTCCACCCGTCCGTTTTCTTTTTCGGCTATCAGTTCCGCTACTATATCGAGATTGTCAGTACTCATATTCAAATCAATAGTAATATGCAAAGATAGTGTTTTTGCCTGACATTCGGGGCAATAACTCTGATAAAATGATGATTCTTCGTCTTTGTTCAAAGCTTTGTCCAAAGAAAAGAGGACAGCGTATTGCCATCCTCTTATCCTTAAATGTTACATATTATCTCCTCATGCGCTCCAGTTCCTCATCGCGGAGCATCTTTTCGTTCAACTTCTCCTGCATCCTGTCAAGGAAGTAGGTGCGGCTCTCATTCTTCCGGCGTTTGATGTCTATGTAGAAACGGTAGCAGTCTTTCGCCTCGATGCCGAAAATCTTGTAGAGAATCGGGGCAAGCTGTTTAAGCGGCATATTGCCGTTGTTGATACAGCCCATCTCGTTGATACCGTATATCAGTTCTACGAGGTCGATGGCGTTGCCCGTCCATTGCAAGGGCGAGACTGGATTTTCGTTTGTGTTATCGGTGGATGTTTGGATTGGATTTAGTGGTGGCACTTGGGCATAGCCGGCGGCAAGGTGTTTCTGCATCTTTCTCACGAACGAGAGGGCTTTGCGCACATACAGGCTCCTGTGGCATCCGGTTGTCGCGGAATGGAGCGTATGGTGGTGCTGCAATTCGTTTTCCGTGTAAGCCAATGCCACGGCGGTGCTGTTACGGTCGATGCATTCATGGCACAGCGATATGACAGTCTTTATGAAGCCGCCGTATGCGGTCTCCAGACAGCCGTTCCCGGCTTCGTTTATCAATGCGAAAAACTCGGTTTCCGCCAATATGAGGTAGTTCATCTTCTTTTCCGTTTGTGGGTTTGACACTTGATTATGAGTATGCGCACACTTACTTATATGGCAAAACCTATTCCTGCAAACAGAAAAAGTCAGCACGGATATGTATCTTGCTGACTTGTAATAAAATAAAATTGAAAAATATTTTTGAAGCCGATTTTAGGACGTGTAAAATGTGTTCAGAATCTGAACACGTGTTCACTTTCTGAACACAGCGAAGTGTTCAAATCCTGAACACAACCGGCTATTTCTCCCGTCTTCACGCATCTTCAATGCCGTACTCTTCCAGTTTGTTGTACAGCGTTGTCCTGCCTATCCCCAGCAACTTTGCCGCCTGCCTCTTGTTGCCGTCCGCCTGTTTCAAAGCTCGCAGGATGCGCTCTTTCTCCTCTTCACCGCTTTTCAGTGTGAAACCGATGGGAGCGGCAGTCTGCTCACCGCCAAGCTCCAGTTCGCTTTCTGCTATCATGTCGCCTTCCGCATGTAGCACCGCTGACAGTACCTTTTGCTTCAACTCGCGCACATTGCCCGGCCACGGATAAGTGAGCAGGGCATTACGGGCGGTTGCGTCGAATCCCTTGACACTGCGTTCCAATTCTTTATTGGCTATCTCGCGGAAGAACTCCGCCAGCGGCATGATGTCCTCCCGGCAGTCGCGTAACGGAGGGACGGTTATCACATACTCCTGCAGGCGGTAGAGCAAGTCCTGCCGGAAGCGTTTTTCCGATACCGCCTTCTGTAAATCCTCGTTGGTCGCCGCCACTATCCGCACGCTGGCGGTCTTGTCCTCCTTTGCGCCCAACGGCCGGTAGCGTCGTTCCTGTATGGCACGGAGCAGCATCTGCTGCATCTCCATCGTCAGGTTGCCCACTTCGTCAAGGAACAGTGT
This sequence comes from uncultured Prevotella sp., assembly GCA_947072805.1. GTDB lineage: Bacteria > Bacteroidota > Bacteroidia > Bacteroidales > Bacteroidaceae > Prevotella. Next base: position 3,122 of record CAMTJK010000134.1, on the reverse strand, counting down.
CCCGTCTTCTGCTTCTTGGAAGTATCCTGCATTATTTGCATCCGCTCCTGTGAACGCGCCTTTCACGTGTCCGAAGAAGGCGGACTGCGCCAGCGACGGCGGCAACGCACCGCAATCCACCGCCACGAAAGGCTTGTCCGCCTGTTTGCTCCGGGCATGGATATGTTGGGCGATATGTTCCTTGCCCGTGCCGTTCTCACCGAGTATCAGCACGCCCAAACGTGTGGCGGCGATAAGGCGGACCCGTTTCTTGATGTTCTGGTATGCCGCGCCCTGACGGGTGAATATCGGGACTTGGCTCTGTCCCCGTTTTTCCCGCTCTTTTTGTATGGAACGGACAAGCGGTATCAGTTTGTCCTCCAGCAGCGGCTTCTGGATATAGTCTTTCGAGCCGAGCTTCATGCTCTCCACCGCCGAATTGACTTCCCCGTAGTTTGTCATGATGATGAACGGCTGTTCCTTGCCGCCTGCACGCATCCAGCGCAGCAAGTCGATACTCTCGCCGTCCGGCAGGCGCAGGTCGGCAAGCACGATGTCGCCGTCCTCAATCTTTGCCAGCAGCTTTCTAGCAGTATTGAGGTGGTATGCCTGTTCTGTCCTGAAACCTTCCTTTCTCAGCAGATTGCAGACATAATCGTTATAGACGGGGTTGTCCTCAATTACATATATCTTCATCGGGCTTCCTCCTTTCCTCGTTGGCTACCTTGACAATCATGTTTCCTTTCTCCAGTATGGCGGACACCGCCCATCGCAGTTCAGTTTCGGAACATTCTCTTTCCTGATGCAGCAGCTCGTACATCTCCCACAGCGGCTTGTCGGCGCGGATTACAGCCCATGAACTGCGTAGGCGGTGTACCCATTCGCCCAGAGCCTTGCGGTCGCCTTTTTCCCCGGCATCCCTCACGGCTTGCATGTCCTTTTCCGTTTCGGTGACAAGCCGGTCGAGCATGGCTTCCCTGTCGCCGTATGCCAGCAGGGATGTCAAATCGGGAAGTCCGTCCCTGTCCGCGTTTACGGACAGGCATTTCCCGGATGCCTCCATCAGCTCCGGCAGGGAGAACGGCTTGAACAGGCAGGCGGTGAATCCGTGTGCCGTCAGTTCCTCCGCTTCGCAACTGCCCGATGCGGTCGCAACGACCACGGGGATCTCCTTCGAGTTGCCGATGCTTGACGAGCGCATCAGCTCCAGCACCTCAAACCCGTTTATCTCCGGCATCTTCATGTCTATGATGGCAAAATCATAGTTCCGTATGCGCATGGCCTCCATCATGTCCCCGATATTGCTGAACACATCGCAATGCACACCTACGCTGGCATACATGTCCCTCACCATGTCCAGCACTATCTCGTTGTCATCAAGCACGACAACGGAGTATGACCGCTCAAGGTGTTGCCTCTGCTGTTTTTCCGGCTGTTCCATCACGGCATCCGCAAGCGGCATGGGTATAGTCACCGTAAAACGGCTACCTTTTCCTTTTTCGCTCTCCAGCCTGATCGTGCCGTCCAGCATATCGACAATCCGCTTCACAATGCTTAATCCCAGACCGAACCCGTCCTGCGTGGCAGCATTGGACAGGCGTTCAAAAGGATTGAATATCCGTTGCTGTTCCCCGTCGCTCATTCCACTGCCGGAGTCTTCCACGACAAGGACAAGGTTGCCGTTGTCATGGCTCAAACGGGATGTCACCCATCCTGACCGGGTGAACTTGACGGCGTTGGATAAAAGATTGTTCCCGATCTGAACGATGCGTTCCTTGTCTCCCATCAATATGACATCCGTGGCACATTCTACGGTCAGCCGCAGGTCTTTCTTCCCGGCTTGTGGGCGGAACTCCGTATCGAACATGTCCGATATGTCACGCAAACGGAACGGGGATACTTTGGGTTGCTCTTTCCCGTTGTCCAGCCGGAAGAATTCAAGCAGGGCATTCAGCATGGTCGTCATGTGTCCCGATGCCTGCAATATGTTTCCTGAGTAACGGCTCGTTTTGTCCGGGCCATTGCCGTGCAGAAGTCCGGCATAGCCGGTTATGGCCGTCAGCGGCGTGCGCAGCTCATGGATGATGATATGCACGGCTTTTTTGCGGGAGGCTATCAGTTCCTCGTTTTCACGGACAGACTCCTTCAATCGCCCTATCAGTTCAGCCGTTTCCTTTTTATAACGGTTGATACGGCGGTTGTTGCGGTGGATTATGGTATAGGATATGAGCAGCAGTATCATGACAACGGCGGTCATGCCTCCGACAAGCATATACGAGTTCTCGCGCATGGCCGTTATCTCGGCTTCGCGCTTTTGCAGGTCTTGATGCACTTTCGTGTCCATTTGGGAAATCAGCTCCTGCAACTGGCGGTTCAGCTCCCCATTGCGGGTGGCAAGGCTGTCGGCGTGTTCCGAAAGGCGTCTGCTCTGTGCCTGTTGTTGGGCTATCACGTCGCGGTTGAGCGTATGGAGCATGGTTGTGGTGGTCGCCGGCTTCGGTTTCTCTTTCTTGCCGAAGATGCCGAGGAATCCCTTGCGCTTCGGTTTGGTGGGTTGTTCCTGCGTACTCTTCCGTACAATGACCGGCACTTGGCTGGCTATCTTCTTGTTGACGGCGGCTTGCTGTTCAAGAACCTGCACGATGTTCCGCATCTGTGTTTCCTTGTCTTCCAACAGGAAGCGCAGGCTGTCAATCCGTTCCGACGGATAGGTCTTCTTGAAACCGCACAATATGCTGTCCATCGCCATGCGTTTGGAATGGTAGGTCTCCAAATCGCTGGCATCCCATTCAAGTATCGTTTCCCCAAGCAGGGAAAACTCTATCATCTGAGCATATGCGTTATGTAACAGAAGGCGAAACCTGTCTATCTGTCTGTTTTCTTCTTCAAGAGATTCCAGTTTCTGCCATTCGTAGAAGCTTGTAAATGCGATGCCCCCTATTAGCACCACGATAAGCATGTAACCGAAGGTTATCGTTTTGCGGAATAGCCTCATTTGCATTGTTACGTTGGGTGCTAATGTTTAACGATGCAAAGATAGCCTATTTTCTAGATTTATCAATCATTCTCTGCTCAAAAAGGAAGTCTTGTTTTGTTTCCAAAACAGATCACTATAACTTTTTAAGAATCCATATGTAAAACAA
>CAMTJK010000133.1 GCA_947072805.1 uncultured Prevotella sp. | reverse complement strand
TATAAAGATATTTTTGATTTGTTTTAGTAGATTAGTTTTTAAGTAGTTTGTTTTTAAGAAACGGCTTGTCGCGACGACAAGCCGTTTTACGTTTACATGTCCGCTGCCGTATAGCCTGGAACCGCAAAATCACACAGCCGCTTTTGCTTATCTCGAAAATAATATATAAATTTGTACCATACGTAAAGAACGATTAAAGCGATATTATGAAACTGACAAAAATCACAGTTGCTTCGATAGCCATGATGATTGTCTTGCCAATGACAACGGTGGCGCAGAAGAAAGTGGGGGATTTTATTGAATCTCAATCATATAACGATAGTAAAAGGGGCGCCAAACGCACCATGAATTACTATCCGGACGGCTATGATTTCGTGTGTATTAACGGAGAAAACCGATATACAAGAGCCCTATATGGTGGCTACACTGATTATCGTATAGAAACAAGTGACAGCCCGATTTTTGCCATTTACAAGAAACGCGACTATCGTAATGTGCGCTTCGTGGCCACGTTCGACGGTGGAAATGTGCAGCTTGATTCGGCAGAATGGTGCGAATCCCGTTATTCGGAGGGAAGCAGAAGCTATGTTGTCAAGGATAAAAGATGGGGAACAGACGCACATATATATATAAAGGTGGTGGCTCCTGTAGAAGGCGAGTGCGGCATGTGGATGTTCAGAGCCGAAAACTTTGAGAAACCGTTGATATTAACTGCGCTTGTCTGCAATATAGCCAATCCGAAACTGCATCGCAACGGTGACATAGGAGCCGATAAGCCTGGTTGCTTTGAACCTGACGCCAATAATGCAGGACTGACAAAGGCTTCGTGGACTGCAAATCAAGGCGGAAATGTCGGCAATGAGACTTATTTTGTAATGGAAGGCTCGTCAATAGCAGCAAAGACAACAGAGGAAGCTGCTGGATTGTTCCGTAAAACGGAAAAGTATTTCAGGGAATTGTCGTGCCGAATAGAATTCAATACTCCCGATAAATTCATCAACACTCTCGGTGGGGCACTGGCTGTGGCAGCCGATGGCGACTGGGACGGACAGACATGGCTGCATGGTTGCATCGGATGGCGCATGCCGCTTGCCGGATGGCGTGCCGGATATCTCGGTGATGTACTTGGATGGAACGATCGCGCACGTTCACATTTCGATGCTTATGCCAAAAGTCAGGTTACCGATGTGCCGCCAACAATTCCTCATCCATCCCAAGATGCCAAAATGAACATGGCAAGAGCCGAAAAGAAGTGGGGAACACAGATGTACAGCAACGGATATATCTGCCGTAATCCGGAGAAAAACAACCAGATGCACCATTACGACATGAACCTAAACTACATGGATGAGTTGTTATGGCATTTCTGTTATAATGCTGATACGGTTTACATGCGTAAGATGTGGAACGTGATAAAGTCGCATCTGGCATGGGAAAAACGCAACTATGATTCTGATGATGACGGACTTTACGACGCATATTGCTGCATATGGGCAAGTGATGCGCTTTATTATAGTGGTGGAGCGGTAACACATTCGTCGGCATACAATTACCGTGGCAATCTTCTTGCTGCGCGTATTGCAGAGCTAATAGGAGAAGATTCTACTCCATATAAGGCAGAAGCCGATAAAATATTGAGGGCAATGAACGCACGCTTGTGGCTCGATGACAAGGGACATTGGGCTGAATACGAGGAGAAAATGGGGCTTGCCCGCAATCACGAAAGTGCGGCCTTGTGGTCAATTTACACTCCGATAGATTGTGGTGCAGGCACACCCGCACAGTTCTGGAAAGCCACAAGGTACATAGACCGTTCCATACCTCACTTTATTGTGGAAGCAGATGGCAACAAATACGGTTCAACAATATCCACATCAAACTGGCTCCCATATTCGTGGAGCATCAACAACGTTGCATCTGCTGAGGTAATGCATACTGCACTCGCTTATTTTGAAGCAGGAAGAGCCGCTGAAGGCTATAGGCTGATGAAGGCGAACATCATGGATCAGATGTATCTTGGTGCAAGTCCCGGCAATTTTGGTCAGCTTAGTTTCTATGACGCTGCACGCGGCGAGTGTTACCGCGACTTCGGCGATTGCATAGGCATTTCTTCAAGAACATTACTGCAGGGACTTTTCGGAATAGTGCCCGATGCTCTCAACGGTCGCTGTGTTATACGCCCGGGATTCCCTGATGATTGGGACAGCGCATCAGTCAGCACTCCGTATATTACGTATAGTTATAAGAGAGTGGACAATAAGGAAATCTATGAGATAACACAGAACTTTGCCCAGCCTCTGAAGATTATCATCAGACAAAATCGTACGAGAGGTGCATTCCTTGATATTGAGGGTTCGGCAGAAAGGCATCAGACGATAATCGTAGACAGATATGTAGACAGAAAGATGATGAGTCCGGAGAAGATAGAAACGGTGGCTGTTACGTCAACAGCTCTTGGACTTGACGATCCGGCTGAAGGCAAATTCAGAACTGTGAAGATAGACAAACACTTCAATGCAGGCGTGAGTGACATCTTCAAGAACGAATATCGCAGTCCGCGTCCTACAACAACTACGTTGCAGATACCTTTGCAGGGAGTGGGAGAGTGGTGTCATCCCGCATTGTTGCCGGAAATAAATGATTCTGTATTCCGCGGACTTATCAGGAATAATGTTTTCACTGTTGCAGGAGTGCCGTTCAGAACATTGCCTAAAGGAAACAATATCGTTTATACATCGCTTTGGGATAATTATCCCGACAGTGTTACCATTCCGTTGAAAGGTAAGGCTTCGTCGGCATATCTGCTTATGGCAGGTTCGACAAACCACATGCAGAGCCGCATTGACAATGGCTTGGTTGTGGTGACTTATGCCGACGGCACAAAAGATACGCTCGCTTTACGCAATCCGGACAACTGGTGTCCGATAGAGCAGGACTATTATGTTGATGGAATGGCGTTCTGCACAATGGCACCACGACCTTATCGTGTGTGTCTCGGCACCGGAACTGTGAGCCGCGATCTTGGGGAGACGCTTAATATAAAGGGTGTTTATGGAAGGGACATACCGGGTGGAGCTGCCCAGATGTTACGCATGCCTCTCGATGGCAATAAGAAACTTCGGTCAATAACGCTGCGCACGCTTTCGTGCGATGTCGTTATGGGCATAATGGCTGTCACCTTGCAGTGAGTAATGGCTGTTAGAAAAACCGGAACACCTGTTGTCAGGAGGATGGTTATGCTAATAAAACAATAATTTTGCAGACGCAATATGCAGAAACTCGTTGAATTATTCAGAACATGGGCAGGAACGGAGCCTACGGGCATAGAGAAATTGCCCGGCGCAGGCAGTAACCGTGAGTATTTTCGTTTTACAGGAGCCGGCGGACAGACTACGATAGGCGTTATAGGGACAAGCCGTGACGAGAATCACGCGTTTATATATCTGTGCCGACACTTTGAAAGCAGGCATATTCCTGTACCTCGTGTGCTTGCCGTGAGCGATGACGAACTCAGATATTTGCAGACAGACCTTGGACAAGTGACGCTCTTCGACGCTATAGCTGGTGGTAGAGAGGCCGGCGGGCGTTATACGCTTAAAGAGCGTGAACTCTTGAAGCGCACCATACGCGAATTGCCGAACATACAGATAAGAGGTGCCAGAGGACTTGATTTCTGTCAGTGTTATCCGCAACCGGAATTTGATTTGAACAGTGTGCTGTTTGATCTCAATTATTTCAAGTACTGCTTTCTGAAGGCAACAGAACTTGATTTCCATGAATTGAAGTTGGAAGCAAACTTCAATCTTTTTGCAAAAGAGCTTATATCAGAAAAATCAGAGGCTTTTCTTTATCGCGATTTTCAGGCACGCAATGTCATGCTTGACGCCTCCGGCAAACCTTACTTCATCGATTTTCAAGGCGGAAGAAAAGGTCCTTATTATTACGATGTGGCTTCTTTCCTATGGCAGGCATCGGCAAAATATCCTCATAAACTTCGTCGCGAGCTGGTTAAGGAGTATTATGAGTCGCTTAAAAATTATGTAGAAGTACCCTCGTCACGTCATTTTGTTGATCGCTTGAGCCAGTTCGTGCTGTTCAGAACGCTTCAGGTTCTTGGGGCGTATGGTTTCAGAGGCTATTTCGAGCAGAAGAAGCATTTTATCGATTCCATTCCTTATGCGATACAGAACCTGCGCGAATTGCTGCAACTCGACTGTTTCCCTTATCCGTACATGATGGATATGTTGCGACGGCTCACGGAGTTGCCGCGCTTTGCGCGCATAGAACAGCCTGCATTGACGCGTGCCGACGGTTACCGTACTACCGAGAGAAACGTCTACAAGGCACATCCCCAGGACGGTCCTGCCACATTCTCCAAATATGACGGCAAGGGTCCGCTGGTTGTTACGGTGTACAGCTTCTCTTACAGGAAGGGAATACCGGAAGATGAGAGCGGAAACGGCGGAGGATACGTTTTTGATTGCCGCTCCACCCATAATCCTGGTCGTTACGAACCTTACAAGAAGCTTACCGGACTTGACGAACCCGTAATCAGATTCCTTGAAGATGATGGCGAAATACTCACGTTCCTCGACAATATTTACAAGCTTGCCGATGCACATGTACGCAGATACATCCAACGAGGCTTCACAAGTCTGATGTTTTGTTTCGGATGTACAGGCGGTCAGCACCGCAGTGTATATTCGGCACAACATCTCGGCGAATACATCAGTCGCAAATATGGCGTTGAGGTGCATATAATACATCGCGAGCAAGGCATTACCTCAGTCCTTGAGGCCTACCGATGAATGTGAATACGTTCGTTTCCCATTGTCAAATAAGTGCTTTTTGACCTCCTTTCGGTACATTAACACGGCATTATATTTGCTGAAATGACCGATTTTGTGTATTTTTGCATTCAATATCACCGTTACGGCTTTCCCGAATGTCCGCTTTCGCTGGCGTCGGGGATGTAGGAAGAAAGCCGTGACAGTCTATTTTTATACAAAACTACATGAAATGATGCAGGCAATGATATTCGCCGCCGGGCTTGGAACGCGCCTCAAACCTCTCACAGACACAATGCCGAAGGCTCTTGTGAAGGTAGACGGTCGCCCTTTGCTAGAACATACTATAATGCGACTGCGCGATGCCGGTGCCGAAAGGATTGTGATCAATGTCCATCATTTTGCAAATCAGATAGTAGATTATCTGCGTTCCAATGACAATTTTGGTTTGGATATCCGTGTAAGTGACGAGACCGACGCGTTGCTCGATACGGGAGGAGGAATAAAAAAGGCTGCCGATATGTTCGATTCCACTTCTCCTGTGCTTATACATAATGTGGATATATTGAGCAATATCGACTTGAGAAGATTCTATGATGCAGGCAGCCAGGCCGATGCCACGTTGCTTGTGAGTAGCCGAGCCACCACACGTTATCTGCTTTTTGCCAAGGACGGCAGCCGCCGGCTGAAAGGATGGACCAATGTTGAAACCGGCGAGATAAGAAGTCCGCACAGCAACCTCTCGCCAGACACATGTGATATGTATGCCTTTTCCGGCATCCATTTGTTTTCACCACGACTTTTTTCTTGTTTCAATGCTATGCCTTCAAAATTCGGTATAGTAGATTTCTATTTGAAATACTGTGCAGTGAAGCGCATAGAGGCATATGTAAAGGATGACCTTTTGCTTATGGATGTTGGTAAGATAGACACTCTTGCGGAGGCAGATGCCTTTGCGGCAAGGCTGAATGCAGGCAGATGACCATGGCATGACATTGCAGGCAGAAACCGATACAACGACAGCAAATTACATAAATATATAAGAAGATATATGCAACAGAAGATTATCATTCTCGATTTCGGTTCGCAGACCACGCAGCTCATTGGTAGGCGCGTGCGCGAACTTGACACTTTCTGCGAGATTCTTCCGTATAACAAGTATCCTGAAGACGATTCTTCAGTGATAGGTGTGATACTTAGCGGCTCGCCTTACTCCGTTCATGATCCCGAAGCATTCAAGGTCGAGTTGAACCGCTTTGTAAACCGCAAGCCTGTTCTCGGCATTTGTTATGGTGCCCAGTTTATTTCTCACACCCTTGGCGGACGTGTAGAGAAGGCAGACAGTCGTGAGTATGGTCGTGCCAATCTGCAATCGTTCGATGCAGAGAACCCTTTGTTTAAGGGTTTTACTGACAACTCGCAGGTGTGGATGAGTCATGGCGACACCATCACGGCTATTCCCGACGGGTTCAGGTGCATTGCTTCCACTGCCGATGTCAAGTATGCTGCCTATGCGGCTGAAAACAGTCCTATATGGGCAGTGCAGTTCCATCCCGAGGTGTTCCATACTATGCAGGGCACACAGTTACTCCGCAATTTCGTTGTAGGCATTTGCGGCAGCCGTCAGGAGTGGAGTGCTGCCTCGTTTGTCGATACTACCGTTGCCGAACTGAAGCAGCAGCTGGGCGATGACCGCGTGGTACTCGGACTTAGTGGCGGTGTCGATTCTTCGGTTGTCGCCGTGTTGCTCAACCGTGCCATCGGCAGCAACCTTACCTGCATATTTGTCGATCATGGAATGCTGCGCAAGAACGAGTTCCGTGATGTAATGCACGATTACGAGTGTCTCGGACTGAATGTCATTGGTGTTGATGCCAGTGCCAAGTTCTTCAAGGACCTTGAAGGGGTAAGCGATCCCGAGCAGAAGCGCAAGATTATAGGACGCGATTTTGTGGAAGTATTCAATGCCGAAGCAAAGAAGATTACCGGTGCCAAATGGCTTGCCCAGGGCACCATATATCCCGACCGTATAGAGTCGCTTAACATCACCGGTAAGGTAATAAAGAGCCATCACAATGTGGGCGGACTGCCTAAGGACATGCATCTGCAGCTCTGTGAACCGCTGAAGTGGCTGTTCAAAGATGAAGTGCGTCGTGTGGGTCGTCAGCTGGGCATGCCCGAGCATCTCATCACGCGTCATCCTTTCCCCGGACCCGGTCTTGCCGTACGCATTCTCGGTGATATCACCCCCGAGAAGGTGCGCATTCTCCAGGATGCCGACGATATTTATATACGCGGCTTGCGCGACTATAAGGTGCGCCTCTCCGGAGACGAAGCCCGTAAGGTGCTTGCTGCAGGTGTGCCTGCCGCCATGACCGACGGCGAAATAGAGGTGTCACTTTACGACCAGGTATGGCAGGCAGGCACAGTGCTCTTGTCTACCGTACGTTCCGTGGGAGTGATGGGTGACGAGCGCACATATGAGCATCCGGTGGCGTTGAGAGCTGTTACCAGTACCGACGCCATGACTGCCGACTGGGCGCATTTGCCGTACGATTTCATGGCAAAGGTATCTAACGAGATAATAAATAAGGTGAGAGGAGTAAACCGCGTATGCTATGACATATCCTCAAAACCACCATCAACAATAGAGTGGGAGTAAAATATCAATCATCAGATTATGGCAACAGTAGACGACAAGAAGATTATATTCTCGATGGTTGGGGTATCGAAGATTATCCCACAGAATCAGAAACAGGTGCTGAAGGACATTTACCTCTCGTTCTTCTATGGTGCAAAGATAGGTATCATCGGTCTGAACGGTGCTGGAAAGTCCACCCTCATGAAGATTATTGCCGGTTTGGAACAGCCCACGCAGGGCGAGGTGGTGTGGAGCCCAGGCTATACGGTGGGCTATCTGCCGCAGGACCCGCCTCTCGATGAGAACAAGACCGTCAAGGAGAACGTGCAGGAGGGTGTGAAGAAAGCCTATGATGCACTGAAAGAATATGAAGAGATAAACCAAAAGTTTGGTGAGGAGGAATATTACAGTGATGCCGACAAGATGGACAAGCTCATGCAGCGGCAGGCTGAGGTGCAAGACATCATCGATGCCACCGATGCATGGAACATGGACTCGAAGCTCGACCGTGCCATGGCTGCCTTGCGATGCCCTAAAGGTGACCTTCCTGTAACCAACCTCTCCGGAGGCGAACGCCGTCGCGTGGCTTTGTGCAGGCTGCTTCTGCAGAAGCCTGACGTGCTTTTGCTCGACGAGCCCACCAACCACCTCGATGCGGAAAGCATAGACTGGCTCGAACAGCATCTGCAGCAGTATGAGGGAACGGTGATTGCCGTTACGCACGACCGCTACTTCCTTGACGATGTAAGCGAGTGGATACTTGAACTTGACCGCGGAGAGGGCATACCCTGGCATGGCAACTACTCGTCATGGCTCGACCAGAAGACGAAGCGCATGATGCAGGAAGAGAAGCAGGCTTCAAAACGCCGCAAGGCGCTCGAACGCGAACTCGAGTGGGCACGTATGGCGCCGAAAGCACGACAGGCAAAGGGAAAGGCTCGTCTTAATGCTTACGAGCAGATGCTTGGACAGGAGCAGAAAGAGCGTGAGGAAAAACTCGAAATATTCATTCCCAACGGTCCGCGTCTCGGTAATAAGGTGATAGAAGCCCTCCATGTGAAGAAAGCTTTCGGTGAGAAAGTGCTCTTCAACGACCTCAACTTTATGTTGCCGCCTAATGGCATCGTCGGCGTGATAGGTCCGAACGGAGCCGGCAAGACCACACTCTTCCGACTGATTATGGGCTTGGAAAAAGCCGATGACGGTACTTTTGAGGTAGGCGAGACGGTGAAACTCTCGTACGTAGACCAGCAACACAAGGATATAGACCCTGAAAAGAGCGTTTACGATGTTATTTCGCAGGGAAATGAAACCATCCGTATGGGTGGCAGGGACATCAATGTAAGGGCTTACATATCGCGTTTCAATTTTTCCGGAAACGACCAGAACAAGCTCTGCAAGGTGCTTTCCGGTGGTGAACGCAATCGCCTGCAGCTGGCGCTCGCCCTCAAACAGGAAGGTAATGTGCTGTTGCTCGACGAGCCGACCAACGATATAGACGTGAACACACTGCGTGCCTTGGAGGAGGGTCTCGATGCTTTTGCAGGCTGTGCCGTGGTGATAAGTCACGACAGATGGTTCCTTGACCGCATCTGTACGCATATTCTTGCGTTCGAAGGCAACGGAGAAGTGTTCTTCTTCGAAGGCAGTTACTCTGATTATGAGATTAACAAGAGCCGCCGCCTCGGTACGGACGACTGCAAGAAAGGCAGGTACAGAAAACTGATGGAAGACTGATGCTGCTCTTGCAACAATGATTTATGCCCCTTGCGAAACCGTTTGTTACGCAAGGGGCATAACAATAAGTTTTATTCCCAACCCTTTTACATTTCATTCCTTTC
>CAMTJK010000132.1 GCA_947072805.1 uncultured Prevotella sp. | reverse complement strand
GAGATTATTAGAATGAAAAAACAAAAGCATGGCTATCCGGAGCGGAAGCCATGCTTTTGACGTATTATGCGGGGCGCGTTTTCAGTTGTGTACCAGTGTACCTATCTCCTCGCCGTCCATAACCTTCTTCAGATTTCCCACCACGTCCATGTTGAACACGTATATCGGCAGGTTGTTTTCCTTGCACATTGTTGTCGCGGTGAGGTCCATCACTTTCAGACCGCGTGTGTATATCTCGTCGTACGTAATGTCCGTAAATTTTGTAGCGGTGGGGTCTTTCTCAGGATCGGCAGTATATATGCCGTCTACGCGTGTACCTTTCAGCATCACGTCAGCTTCGATCTCTATTCCACGCAGGCTTGAGCCTGTATCGGTGGTGAAGTAAGGGCTTCCTGTGCCAGCAGAGAATATGCAGACATAGCCATCTTCCATAGCCTCTATGGCTTTCCATTTGGTGTAGAACTCGCCTATGGGTTCCATGCGTATCGCAGTCATTACACGTGTCTTCACACCTATTGCACCGAGTGCCGAACTGAGAGCAAGCGAGTTGATAACTGTGGCGCACATGCCCATCTGGTCGCCTTTCACGCGGTCGAAACCCTTTTGGGAACCGCTCAAGCCGCGGAAAATGTTGCCTCCGCCAATCACAATGCCTATCTGCACGCCCATTTCGCTCACCTCTTTTATCTGTCTTGCATAATCGGCAAGACGTTCCGGATCGATGCCGTAGTTCTGTTTGCCCATCAGGCTCTCGCCACTCAGTTTGAGTAATATTCTCTTGTACTTTGCCATAATTATTTGATGTTATTGTTTCTTATACTTCTTGTTCTTGGTTGATGCAGAATGAAACCTCCTTGAAAGCATAGCGACTCACGGTGCCGTTGGTTCTGCGCAAGACGAGATGCCCGTCGGGCTCAACGCCCTCGATGCTCGCCATGAAACTGCCGCCGGCATCTGTATAGGTGAAAATACCTTCAGCACGATACAGATGACGCATGTATATCGATGCAACCGCATCGTACATGCCGCTCTCCACCATGTCTATGTAATCGCCCAGTCTGCCCAATACACCGCACAGAATTTCGTTTCGGTCGGTTGTACAGCCTGTTATGTTGAATAAGGATATAGGATTGGGAGCATCGCTTGTAAAAACACTTTGATTGATATTTATTCCGATGCCAATTATGCAGTGCTTTATGCCGTGACCGTTGATGGCACATTCAGACAGCGTGCCGCTTATTTTACGGTCATTGTAGTAGATATCGTTGGGCCATTTGATTGTTATCCCATCCGTAAAGCATGCCAAAGTGTCTCTCACAGCCAGTGCTGCCGCTTGCAATAGAATGTATTGCCTGTCGGCAGAAACTGTTCTCGGATGGAATTTGACGCTGAAAGTGAGATTCTTTTCCGGTTCACTTTCCCACTTGTTTGATCCCTGACCGCGCCCAGCCGTCTGGCTGTCGCACCATACGACGGTCATTTTCGTGCCTTCGTCACCGTCATAACAGCTCATCCATCGGTTTGTGGAGTCTGTTTCCTTTATATGTATTATCTTTATTCCTTCCATCGACGAAAGCAGGTGCGTGTCAAATCTCGTTGCCTCTTAAATAATAATCAGTTGAAAGTAATCTTATAATGTAGATGGATTGTTCTGTAGCGTGTGGCTTTTAAACTAAAAAGCCAGAGGAAGAAAAGCGTCCTCAATGTGGTTTATTGTGCATTCGTCGTTCTCGTGCCTCGTTACAGCTACAATATCAAAACGTAACGGCAGGTTTATCTGTTCCTTATGGACGAATGAATTGGCTGCTAATGTCAGCGATTTGATTTTCTTTCTATCAACAGCTCTTTCCGGTTCGAGGATACAGCTTTCACGTCTTGTCTTCACCTCCACGATAATTACCTCTTTGCCGTCTGAAGCCACTATATCGATGTCTCGATGCCCACATTTCCAGTTGCGTCGTAGTATTTTCAACCCCTTTTGTTCAAGGTATTGCGCTGCTTTTTCTTCTCCCCAAAAACCAAAATCGTTGTGCTCTGCCATTTTCTTTATTCTTTCTTTGCGTGGGCGTTAGTTATCGGTTATAGCAGTTCAATTTCTTCTTTTGTCAATCCGGTCACCTGTCGGATGATGTTGGCGTCGATAAGCAATTCTTTCATCTTCTTTGCATCAGCCAAAGCTCTTTGTCTGTCACCTTCCGCTCTTCCTTCCGCTCTTCCTTCTTCGCGTTCGGTTACGATGTTGTCTTGCAGGATTACGATATTGTCCAAATGCCTGTAATATGCATTCAGATCTGCTTTTGTCATTTTGCTTAGACGTAGCTTTTCTTTTACGACATCAAGTCCCGGTGCGGTGGCATTGCCCGGTATTTCACCAGTCTTAAGGTAATAGATCCATTCTTCCAGGTGTGTCTTTGCAACTTTGTTGAAGTCGTTTACCTTCAGAATAAAGTATTCGGGATATAGGTCGCTTACTGTTGAGACATTGAACTTCTGCCGTTGGAATGGAGAAAGGTTGAGTATGTCTCCATTATGTATACCTTTAAATTCTGTTTTTCCATGATAAACAGTGTCTGTTCCGCTTCCGAGGGAGAAATAGACAATGTTTATGCTGTACACTTTCTTTATGTTATCATACGGTTGTCCGCGTTCGATATATTCAGTAACGAGTTTTGATGTGCCGAACAACATTCTCTGAAAGTAAGCATATTCAGTGTTGTTCTGTACTTCAATGAGGAATAGCTGTCCGCGATCGTTCTCGGCAAGTATATCCACGCGGTTCTGTTTGTCGTATTCGTCTTCTTGATTGCTTTCGCTTTCCAGTAATTTCTGAATGTGCAGCTGTTGTCCGAGAAGAGTTGTAAGCAAACCTTCCAATGCTCCGAAGTTGGCTTTGTCGCGAAGCAGGCGTTTCATTGCCCAGTCAAATCGAATATAGTCACTCATGTTAGCTATGTTTTTATTTATTCCCTCCTTTTACGCTGCAAATATAAGCAAAAGAGAGCAAAATGCCACTCTTTTTATTGATTGTTTGAGCAGATGAATATATTTTTTCTTTTACTCTATACGTGTCATTTATGTGCCATTCTTCCGGTTTGTAGGAGAAAATATAGTAATTTTGTGCTTGTTATATTTATGATAAGCGATAATAGGATGAAATGATGTCGGAAGAACAGTTGAAGAAAGACGAGCAATATATGCGCAAGGCGCTTGTCGAGGCTGAAGATGCCTTGCGTGAGGGAGAAATACCTATTGGTGCGGTGGTAGTATGTAGGGACAGGATAATATCGCGTGCCCACAATCTTACAGAGACCTTGTGCGATGTTACAGCTCATGCCGAGATGCTTGCCATTACCTCCGCAGCAAATGCTCTTGGCGGCAAATATCTTACGGAGTGTACGTTGTACGTTACTGTCGAGCCATGCACCATGTGTGCCGGTGCAATAGGATGGGCACAAATACCACGAATTGTCTACGGTGCTTCAGATGACAAGCGTGGATATCACGGCATAGCTCCGAAGGCAATGCACCCCAAGGCCACGGTTATCGGTGGAATACTTGAAGAAGAGTGCTCGCAGCTGATGAAGGATTTCTTTAAGAGCAGGCGTTAGTTAATAAGATAAAGGTGATTATTTTGTGGAGAGCCGGCTATTGAAGGCGGCATCGTTTATTCTGCGATGCCGTCGTTTTCGTAGGTATCGAAAGTATTGCCGTAATCATCTTCGTTTGTCAGGTTCTCGTTAGAATAATTATTATTTATGAGCGGTTGGTTGTAGTCTTTTCTTACCGGTTCGGCGTTTAATACCAAGTCGCTGTATGTTATTGTCGGTATTATCATGCCGAAGATGCCTATTCCCGATCTTGTTCCTTCTATTTTCTTGTTATTGTATACTCGTGCCGTAGAGTAGAATGTGTGTCGGTGAATAACCAGCTTGTTGTATTTGTTGAAATCCGCCATTATGGTTGAATCCTGATTCTTTCCGGTTGCGGTGAATATGGCGGTCATGTTGCGCACCGCATCATCTATCACATCGCTTCTCACGGTCGAATTATCTTTGATGCACATTTGGATATCCTCGCTTATTTTCTGCTCAAACTCTGTATCGGATGGTATGGAGATGAAGGCGAGAAACAATATTATTGTTATAGAGACTGCCGCAATGACTATTCTGCCCAGACAACTCTTGGCAAACAGTTGCATCATGGTCTGTTTCTGATTGTATAGTCCGTTGTTGGTTTCCATAGTAGTGCTTATTTTGGTTTTTGTTATTTTTTCTATCTGTTGTTTATGAGGTTCATGAACTCCTGTCTTGTCTTTGCTTGGTTGAAAGCGCCGCTGAAGTCACTTGTTGTTGTTATGGAGTTCTGTTTTTCCACGCCTCTCATCTGCATGCACATGTGTTTGGCTTCCACCACCACCATTACTCCGAGCGGATGCAGTGTCTGCTCTATACATTCCTTTATCTGCAGTGTCATGCGTTCCTGCACCTGCAGTCTGTGCGAGTATATGTCCACCACGCGTGCTATTTTGCTCAGACCGGTGATATATCCGTTTGGAATGTATGCCACGTGCACTTTTCCGTAGAAGGGTAACATGTGGTGTTCGCAGAGCGAGAAGAAGTCTATGTCCTTTACGATGACCATCTGGCTGTAGTCTTCCTTGAACAGTGCGTCTGTGAGCACCTTATGTGCATCCATTGTATATCCTCTTGTGAGAACCTGCATTGCCTTTGCCACCCTCATCGGTGTCTTTTGCAGTCCTTCTCGTTCGGCGTTTTCGCCCAGCAGCCCGAGTATTTCCTTGTAGTGGGCGGCGAGTGCGTCGAGCCCTTCACGGTATTCTGTTTCCGGATTCATGTCTTTCCTGTTAGTATTGTACGGTTATTTTCCCTTTCACTATCGATGCCTGTGTGTAACCGAGTTTGCGTATGGCGAGCAGCATTTGGTGTGCTTCCTCGTAGGTGCGGTAGTTTCCCACGCGGCATATCCATCTTGGCGAGTAGAAGTGCACATATACCGGTTCGCCGGGGATGTTGGCTTTTATGTTTTCGCCTATCTGTTCCGCCTTTTGTCGGTCGCTTCTTGAGTTTCCGCCGGCATAAGCCTGCACTCTGAATCCCATGGTTTTGTAACTGTTCTTCATTACTTTTTTCCGTGTGTCGGGACTCTCTGTCAAAGTTTCCGGAGTGGTTGCGGTTTCTGTTCTTTCCTTTTCCAGATTGCTTTTCGGCTGTTCTTTGGCAGCCGTTGGCTTTTTGTTGCCTGCTGTTACGTCAGGCTTATCTTCTGCCGGCTTTTTTGCTTTTTGTACCGGTGCCTGTTGAGCGACGTGTGGTCCGTTCACCAGCGCGTCGATGGCGGCATCGTGTGTTACGGTCACGGTGCCTTGGTTTTTCGTGGATTTCTGTAGTCTTTCCACGAAGGTTTGTGCTTCTGCCGCAGCTATGTTGCTTATGGCGAGGATAATGAAGGCTACAACTTTATACATTGAATGAGAATAAAGGTTGTAATAAATGCTAATGTGAAACTTCGCAAGGCGGCATGACTGTGGTTCTGTGTCCAGCAGGGTGCTATGCCGTCTTGCGTTGTTTCGTTATTCGTCTTTTCAGAATGCGTCGATGATGCCTTTGAAGTCGGCAGCCTTGAGAGAGGCGCCACCTATGAGACCACCGTCGATGTCGGGTTTGGCGAACAGTTCGGGAGCGTTGCTTGCCTTGCAGCTGCCACCGTAGAGGATGGTTGTGTTGTCGGCTGTTTCGTTGCCGTACTTCTCTGCTATCACGCTGCGTATGAAGGCGTGTATTTCTTCAGCCTGTTCAGCCGTAGCCGTTTTGCCTGTGCCGATAGCCCAGATGGGTTCGTAGGCGATGATGATGTTTTTGAAGTCGTCGGCGCTGAGGTTGAATACGCTGCCTTCCAGTTCAGCCTTTACCACCTCGTTCTGCTTGTTGGCTTCGCGCTCTTCGAGGCTTTCGCCTATGCAGAATATCACTTTCAGTCCGTTTTTGAGTGCGAGCAGTACCTTTTCCTTCAGTATTTCGGGAGTTTCTCCGTAATATCCGCGGCGCTCTGAGTGGCCGAGTATTACGTATTGTGCTCCGGTGCTCTTTACCATTTCGGCCGACACCTCTCCGGTGTATGCGCCTTTCTCCTTGTCTGCGCAGTTTTCTGCGCCCAATCCGATTACCTCTTGGTTGAGGAACTGTGCTATCGTTGCAAGGTGTATGAACGGTGTGCAGATGACAACGCCGCAATTAGGCTTTGCGTTTGTCAGTGTGTCGTTCAGTTCCTTGGCGAGAGCCACGCCCTCTTGCAGGTTCATGTTCATTTTCCAATTGCCTGCCACGATTTTCTTTCTCATTGTCTTTTTTGTTTTAATCAGTTGATATTTCGTGTTCTGTCTTTTTCTTTCTTTTGCGCAGCCATTTTGTCCATGCCCACGTTCTGTCGGCGAGTGTCAGCAACAGCAGCGGGACCACGAACCACAGAATCATTCTTGCCGTCTTGCCGCCGGTAGAGTCGTTGTTTGTCTTCCCCAGGTCGTTTGTTTCCAGCGGACCTGTCAGTGCATACTCGTCGGGCAGTCGGTTGTGGCTCCACTTGCCTGTTATCACGCCGTTCTTCAGCAGAATCAGTCCGGGGTTGCTTCTCACTATTGTCTTCAGCGTTGTCTCGTCTGTCGTGCAGAAGTCATATTCGGCTCCGGTCATTATCTTCCACCTCTCTATGCCTTTTTCTCCGCTTGCCGTGAGGCAGTAGAACGGGTATCCGTACTCTTTGGCATATTCATACAGCTGGTTTATGAGGTCGAGATTGCTGTCGTTTGCCTTTTCCAGGTGTGGTGCTATGAGCAGGAAGGTGTATCCCTTGTTGTCGAGTACCGCTTCCGTTATGTCTTCGCCGTCGCTTCTTCTCACTATCGAGAAGTCGTGTATGGGTGGTGTGTAGCCCTCTTCCACCATTACGCTACGGCTGTCGATGAATGTCCATGTCGAGTCGGGGCAGTTGTCTATGTCAAACTCCTTTCTCACCCCGTCCTTTTCGTATGTCAGTGTCGTTTCGAACCGTGGCATCGGTGCCCCCTCCGGTATTTCCATGCCTTTTCTTATGTCGGCGCCCACGTGATATGGACGGAAGTCGAACACCGGCAGGTCGTAGAGCGACCATGATGATACTGCTATGATGAATACAGCCGAGTAGTTGGTTACAATCCACTGGTTGCTCTTGCTCACGAATCTCATCATCTCGAGCGGTCGTCTGCACACCACGATGGCAGCTGCCGTGAGCACCATGTTCTTCCAGAAGGTCTGCCAGTTGGTCAGTTTCACCGCGTCGCCGAAGCATCCGCAGTCGCTTATCGGGTTGTCTATTGCGAGCCAGAGCGTCAGAGGCGTCATCACGAGCATGAACAGCAGCATGAGCACCGAGGTGCGCCGGCGGCTTATTGCGAACAGCATGCATATGCCCAGCCAGAATTCCACCGCCGCCAGCAGTACCGATGCCATCAGCGTCAGCGCTTCGGCGGAGTAGTCAGACAGTCCCCATGCCTCTATGTAGTCGTTCAGTTTGTATTGCGTGCCGAGCGGGTCGATGGACTTAACAAATCCCGACAATATGAAGGTGATGCCGAGCAGGAGGCGGCAGATGTTGGTTGTCACCGTCGATGCCACGCTTCCCGCCGTTGCGGTATGGTTGTCGTTGCGGTTGTTGCCTTTGTGAATGAGGCGCACAAGGCGTTCCTTCATGCTTGCCATGTTTCTTTCTCTGTCCGTTGTTTCGGGCTCATCCCTGTTCCGTTGCCGCTGCAGAGTGTCCCGAGTGTCTTCTTTAATTATACAATATGATGTACACCTTATATATATATACGCGCGCGCGTAACTTCGTGTGAGCTGTCTGCGTCATTCTTTACGCTATGCTATCCGAGTTTTATAGCCCCGAATACGGCATAGTTTATGATGTCCATGTAGTTCGATTCCACTCCTTCGCTCACGAGTGTTGCCCCGGCGAGGTCTTCAATTTCCTTTATCCTTTCTATCTTTGTGAGTATGAAGTCGGTGTAGCTGCTCACGCGCATGGAGCGCCATGCCTCATCATAGTCGTGGTTTTTGCGCTTCATCAGTTCGAGAGCCTGCTGTGCATGCTTGTCGTAGAGTTTCAGTGCCTCCTCGTTGTCTATGTCCACGGTGTCGGCAAATCCGCGTTCCATCTGAATCAGGCCTACAATGCCGTAGTTTATGAGTGCTATAAATTCGGGGCGTATTCCTTCCCCCACGAGCGAGGTGCCCTTTATTTCGAGCGAGCGTATTCTTTTGGCTTTTATGAACAGTTGGTCTGTGAGCGATTGCGGTCTCAATATGCGCCACGAAGCCTTGTAGTCGTGCAGTTTCTTGGCGAACAGCGACCTGCATTCCTCCATCGTCTGTTCAAATTGTTTTTCTGTCTTTTGTGCGTCTGTTGCCATGTCTGTCTTGAAGTGTGCTGCAAAATTAAGCATTATTTGTGAGACTGCCAAATGCGTCATCTGCCTTGTGTAGCGGTCAGTTGTCCATCTTTTGCCGCTTGTGTATGTATTTTATTTTGGCGCATTGCACGTCGAATTGTGTTTGCAGCGAGTCTACCTTTATTCTCATCAGTGTTACAGCCTCCAGTTGTTCGGCAGTTGCGGTGAGTTCGTTGCGTCGCTTCTGCACTTCTTCCCTTACGTATTCGTAGTCGCTGCGTGCCTGTTGCAGCAGGATGTCAGTCTTCTCAAGTTCCTCCTGCGCCTGCTTGAGCGATATTACCTGATACAGTTCCAGGGCCTTGCGTCTCACCTCTATTGCGCTCGGATATATTTTCCGCAGCGAGTCTATCGATGCCAGAGCCATTTCGTAGCGTCCGTGTTCAAAGTCGTATTTTGCCTGGTTGAGCAGTGCGTCGGCACTTTTCTGTGCGTCGGTCTTGCTGCACGCTGCCACCGTGAGGGCGGCGAGGAATAACGCAATCAGCCTGATTTTCATGTCGAACGTTTTTGTTTTTGAATGTATATATGACAGTCCTGTCGCACGTTCTGCGACGTTACGTACCGCAAAATTACTCATCTTTTCCGAATTTTCCATGAAATATCATATCAAAATGACCGAAACAAACCTTTTTTGCCTCCCAGTATACATATATTATATAAAACACACTCATTAGTGTTTATCAAGAAAACCATTTGCCACATGCAACAAAACGTCGTGGAATACTATCATTATAGTTTCATTAACATTTTAGAAAAATCTTTACTTTAACGTGTGTTAATAGGCATCCAAATCTCGATTTGT
>CAMTJK010000131.1 GCA_947072805.1 uncultured Prevotella sp. | reverse complement strand
ATTTTGCAGAATGCCATGACAGATTTGGATGACAACTATTAAGTCTTTTGGCTTAATCGGTAGCGTCTTTTATGCTTTTGAAGTAGTTAAGACAGTGGTCGCGCCATTCGCGGGCATTCTCCTGCTGGTGTATTAGGCGCTGTTCCACCTCGTCGAAACGCTGCTTATCGACGTAGGGAGCCATTTTGCGCCACGTTACAAGCATCGAGTCTGCCATTTCCACGCCGTGGTTGTAGTGCCTGTTCAGGCTTTGCCATAGTGTGGTGCCGTCAGTCATTCTGTAGTTCCAGGGCAAATGGTGGAACCACAAAAGATATTCCTCCGGACAGGTTTGCGGATTATTGTATATGGTGCGGTAGGGTTCGCGGTACTGGCTTACGGCATCGGTACCTGATGTAGAGCGGTTGAAGCCTATGCCGTCTTTGTCGGCTTTGTGATACCATACGGGTTTCCACTCGTCGGGGAAGTGAGGCTGGTTGCCTTCGGGTTCCGGTCCGTAGTGATGATCGCCCTTGAAGATGTGGTGCAGACCGAGCGGCATCATGTAGTCCACGCAATATTCGCGGCTGTCCACCATCATCGGCGTGACGGCAGCGAGGAAGCACGTATCTGACGAAAACGTCTGGCGCAGCCATTCGTCAGCAATCGTCAGCGGGGTGAGATGTGGGTTCCATGCCATCCGTCCGAAGGCGTACCAGTTGGCTTGTGAGAAGTGGTGACCGCACCAGTTGGTGTCGTTACCGATGTTTGCCACTCCTGCCATTGCCTTCAGTGAGGATGCATCCACAAACGAGAAGAATTCGCTCCACATCGGCGCGAGATATACGAGGTGCCGGCTTTGTCCGGTGTACTCCTGCGTTATCTGCATTTCCACCATAAGTTCGGTGCTCTTCATGCTGTCGAAGATGGGGCTGTATGGTTCGCGCGGCTGGAAGTCGAGCGGTCCGTTCTTCGATTGCAGCAGTACGTTTGGGCGGAACAATCCGTCGAGCGGCTGAAATTCGTTTACGGCTTTCTTCACCCTGTCTTCGCCCTCATGATATCCATACACAAAGCATCTCCACATCACTATGCCGCCGTGTGGGGCAAGTGCGTCGGCGAGCATGTTGGCGCCCTCGGCATGTGTGCGTTTATAGTCGCCCGGTCCCGGTTGTCCCTCGGAGTTGGCTTTCACCAGATATCCGCCGAAGTCGGGAATGAGTGCATACACCTCGTCGGTCTTCTTTTTCCACCATGCCGCCACCCTTTTGTCGAGCGGGTCGGCGGTGTCGAGCTTTCCGAGTTGTATGGGCGAGGCGAAGTTTACGGCGATATACACCTTTATGCCGTATGGTCTCAGCCTGTCGGCAATGCTTTTCACCTTATATAATATGCTGTCGGAGAGCATCATGGGCGAGGCGTTCACGTTGTTGAGAACCGTTGCGTTGATGCCTATCGATGCGTTTGCGCGCGCGTACATTGTAAGAATGTCGTCGTGAGGCAGTCCTTCCTTTCCCCAGAATATGCTTTTTCCGGCATATCCGCGTTCTATGCTTCCGTCCGGGTTGTCCCAGTGGTTAAGTATTCTTAGTGCGAAGGCAGGATGTTCCTCAATGTTTGCGTTCACTCCGTTGCCCGATTGCTGTCGTCGCAGCAGTTCGTAGGCGCCGTACAGCAGTCCGATGTCGTGCCGTGCCCTTATTGTCAGCGAGCTGTCGTCGTTGAGTCTGACGGCGAAGCCCTCGTCGTCAGCCATGCTTTTGTCTAAAATAAGGTGTATAGGTTTGCCTTGCCAGTAGTTTTTCAGTTCGTCGGCAGCTATTTTGGCGGTAGGCGTTTCGGTATATCCGGTCACGCAGGCGGCACTTTTCTGCTCCATGCGCAGCCACAGGTTGTGTCCGTCGTCCGCCTTTGCTGTCAGCGGAGCCGTTGCTGTTGCCGTTGTGGCAATCAGCAGAGCCGTGATAAAGCATTTCAGATGTGTCATGATACTATTCGTTTCATGTATTGTCGCATTTGCTTGCGGGCAGCCCCGAGCCAGCGTTCGAGTTGTTTGTAGTTGTGTCCCGTAGCCTTTTGTATGTCACCTATTTTCATGCCGCCCATTATGTGCATGCGGTAAGTTTCCGCGGCGTTATCGGGCAGTTGTGCCATACCTCGTTCGAGCCACTGTTCCACCTCGTGCCGTGAGCACAGTTCGGCGGTGTCGCCCGCCGGTGTTGCGGTGTGCATCATTTCGCCAGCATACTCGCGTATGTGTGCAAGCCGACGGAATCTGTCCGTTATCATGTTGCGTACGATGGTGAATGCCAGTGCGGGCAGAGTGGTTTCCGATATCAGGCATTCGTTGGTGAGCAGTCGCACGAAAGCGTCCTGCACCACATCTTCAGCCATGTCACGGTTGCCTGTTCGCCGTTCAGCGTAGTCTACCAGTTCGTTTCGTGCGGAGTTATAATATCTTTCAATTATTTCCTTGCGTACGTCCATGTCCGTCGTTGTTGAATTTTCTTTGATGTTGCTGTCAGTGAGGTGGTGGGAGAATATTGTCAGTTGTCGCTTGTGGCGTAGAGTCCTATGCAGGCTCCTATGAATCCGCCCGAGCGGTTGGTGCTTAGGTTTACGGCGTCCACTCCGTGTGCCAGTGTCTTCCACTCGCCGTTGCCTGTGGCGTAGAAGAAGTTGTAGTAGCGTCCGTTGCCTTCAATCTTCAGCCTTACGGGTTTGCCGGCTTCCTTTTCGCAGAGCACAGCCGAGCCTATGGTGACGGTGTTCTTCTCGGTGCGTTTCAGCGTTATGGCTGTCTTGCCGTCAAGTATTGTCTTGCCGAATACGAAGTTGAACTCTTCGTTCTGCAGCAGAGCCATTCCGGCGAGGTCTTTTGCCGATTTCGGGTTGAATGTCACCTCTGTCTCGGCAGAGAAGCAGGTGTGCTGCTGGTGGCAGAACAGTGCCGACATGGCGTCGCGCTTCAGTATGTTGCCTTTCATGGGTCGTATTGTCAGTCCGTTGCTTCCCAGTGAGTAGAAGTCGGTCTTCTGTCGCAGGAAGTTCCAGCGTTTTCCCGGTTCCTTTCCGTCGAAGTTGTCGGTATAAGAGAAGTTGCCTGTCATCATGTTGTTGTTTCCCGTCTGCTTGTCGGCATATTCTTTTGGTCCGTCGCACACGGTGGGGATGGCAGTTCCCTTTTCCAGAATCACGGGCCATCCGTCTTTCCATGTCACGGGCAGCATGTAAGTGTCGCGTCCGGTGTTGTAGTAGTCGCCCTCATACGGTCGGCATCCCAGGAACACGGCATACCATTCTCCTTTCGGTGTCTGCACTATGT
Organism: uncultured Prevotella sp.; assembly: GCA_947072805.1. Lineage (GTDB taxonomy): Bacteria > Bacteroidota > Bacteroidia > Bacteroidales > Bacteroidaceae > Prevotella. Next base: position 6,068 of record CAMTJK010000131.1, on the reverse strand, counting down.
CGGCATGTCCGGCGCTTGTCACAATATCCTTTCTGTTCGGGTCAAGTCCGGTGCGCTGTGTCAGTATAGGGTTGCCCTCATATTCTTCCCACGGTCCCATCGGGTTCTTTGCTCTTAGTATCACCTCCGAGTGCCAGTCGCACGTGCCACCTTCGGCGCACATCAGATAGTAGTATTTGCCCACCTTGAACAGGTGCGGGCCTTCTATCCATATCGGGTTTTTCTGCACGTGTGTTCCTCCGCGCAATATTTCGCGCTGTTCTCCTATCAGGCTGTCACCCTTTACGTCGAACTCGTGAATCCATATGCTTCGTTCGCCTTCGTAGTTGGGCTTGCCCGAGGGAGCGTCGTTGTTTACTATATATCCCTTTCCGTCTTTGTCAAAGAAGAACGAGGGGTCTATGCCGCCCACGCCGCGCAGGTATATAGGTTCGCTCCATCCCTCCGCCGGGTTCTTGCTTTTCACGTAGAAGTTGCCTGCTCCCACGTTGGTGGTAATCATGTAAAAGGTCTTGTTCTTCTCGTTGTACGATATTGCCGGTGCGAATATTCCTCCGCTCACGCGTTGTCCTGCCAGTGGCAGTTGGCTTTCGCGGTCGAGCACATAGCCGAGGTGTTCCCATTCGGTGAGGTTCTTGCTGGTATAGATTGGTACGCCGGGGAAGAAGGTAAACGAAGAGTTTACCATGTAGTAGGTGTCGCCTTTGCGGCAGATGCTTGGGTCGGGAGCGAAGCCCGCAATTAAGGGGTTGAGATATCCGCCCTTAGGCACGTTCTTGTCGAAGCGTTCGTCGTTGCCTGTGTATTTGAAGTATTTGTATACGGCTGTCTGTGCGCATGCCTTGTCGCCGTGTTCTTTTATATATTTCTCCCTGTCGCTGTCGAGTGTGCGGTTGTCCATCTCCATTTTGAAGAAGTCGGCATCCACCCATCCGCCTGTCTTGCGTGTGGCGTAGTTGAATATGGCGAAGCGTGTGCCCATGAAGAGGCGCGAGAAGTCGAATATCATCTTGAAGGGCACTCCTATCTTCTGCCATTCGCCGTTGCCTGTCTTGTACGAGAAGGTGGCAATGTCGCGTCCGTGCTCGAAGTCGGCGTCTATGCGCAGTGTCACGTCGGTGCTGTTCAGCGGCAGGCGGGCGTACTCTTTGGTGTCTACGCTCTCCACGTTCTTTTCGTTCTTGCCCAGGTTTACCACAGCCGTTTCCATTGTTATGGAGTATTTACCATTCTCGCGTTCTATTGTCATCGTGCCGCTGTGTCCGTTGAACGCTGCCAGTCCGCAGCGGTCGCCGTCCTTCATGTGGCTTACGTCGAGCCTTACGCTGCCCGAGCATCTCGGACCCGTCATGCGCTGTGTCAGCGTGTTGGGTGCGAGGTATATGTTGTCCACTCTGCGTGCCGTTTTCAGTCGCATCCATCCTTTGCGTTCGTTGAGGCTCCACGCCCGGTCTTCGGGGTTATGGTTCCATTGCCAGCAGAGTTTCAGTGTGTTGTCGTCGAAGTTGTCAGAGCTGCATATGCCGTCGGGCATCATGTAGTCTTGTGTCATGTCGTCGGGCACGTTGCCCTTTTCGTCGCCCAGCATGGGCCATCCGTCCTTCCATGTGCAGGGCATCAGGCAAGGCACGCGTCCTATGCCTCCGCGGTCCTGGAATATCAGTGCGTGCCAGTTGCCCTGTGTGTCGTCCACAATGCAGCCCTGTCCCACGCCGCCGTATCCGGCGAAGTGTGTCTCCAGAATCACTTTCTTTTCGTACGGACCGGTAATCTTGTCGGCGCGGTAGCACACTTCACGTCGTATGCTTCCCGGAGGCCACGAAATCATCATCAGATAATATTTTCCGTTGTGCTTTATCATCGCGCTGCCCTCCAGCAGTCCGTGTTCGTCGGCGTCGCGTTCGAATATGCGGCATTGTGTTCCGTCGGGTTTCACGTCGCTAAGGTCGTCTTTCAGTTCTGCCAGTTCGCCCGTACCATATATTATATATGTCTTGCCGTCATCGTCGAAGAAGAGCGAGCCGTCGTGCATGTGTTTCGGTCGGCTAAGCAGTGTCCACGGTCCTTCTGCCTTTTCTGCCGTGTAGATAAATCCGCGGTAAGGTGCTCCGTTGGCAGTAAACCACACGTAGAAGCGTCCTTTATGATACCTTATCGACGAAGCCCACTGTCCTTGTCCGTAGGCGGTGCCGCCGAGCAGGCTGTAGCGCGGTGCGTCGTCTATGCGAGGAAACACGTAGCTCACCGTCTCCCAGTGCTTCATGTCTGTGGAGCGCATTACCGGTGCTCCGGGCATGAGGTGCATAGTCGTTGAAATCATGTAGTAGTGGTTGCCGGCGCGGCATACCGACATGTCAGGAACGTCGGCGTTAATTATCGGGTTGCGGTATTGTGCCGCGGCGTTGCACAGTGTTGCAACGGCGAGGGCGATGATAAGGTATATGCGTTTCATTTTTTTTCAGGTTAAAGAGGCGGGCGGGCGCTGTGTCTTGCAGCATACCTGCCCGCCTCTGTTCGTTAAGCGTAAGCTAATATGTTATTTCACTATTTGCTTTTCCACCTTTACGGTGCCGTCAGTCATTGTCTTCTTCACTATGACAATGCCGCGTGCGGTGCTGCTTATGCGGCGTCCGTTAAGGTCGTACATCTCGGTGCGGCTTGCCTTTGCCTCGCCAGCCACTTCAGCTATACCGTTCACGTACTGGTATCCGGGGGCTATGCCCTTCATGATGAGGTGGAAGTTGTTGAGGAAGGTGTGGTCGGTGCTGTCCATGTGGAAGCCGAGAACCAGTCTGCCGTCGGTAACAACGATGTTCTCGATGGTCAGGTTGTCGGTGGGCTCCAGACTGCCGGCTATTACCGGTACCACCTTCTGGTTTTCGCCCTCTGTGGTGTTGGCGAATACGTAAGATGTGGGAGTCTCGTTGCCGCCGCGTTCACCTGCACCTACGTGCAGGTTGTATGTTCCTGCGGGCAGACCTTCTATTACCTGCATCATGTCGTAGCCCATAGCCCACGATGCTATCATGCCGTCAGCCACGGGGCAGGTCACGGCGTTGTACTTGTACTGGCTGTTTGCGCCCCACGGATAGTGCATGTTCAAACCGTCAGACCATCCGGTGCCGAGTGTTATCTCCCAGCCGGGAATGTTGTCGCTGTTTACGGTACCCGGAGTCTCTTCGGGAGCCTGATAGTATATTTCAGGATTCTCGATGAATACCGACATGTCGAACGAGTCTACATAGTTCAGCAGGGTCTCATTGTCTATCTGCTCGCTGAACAGTTTGTTGTTCGGGTCGCTCAGTATGGCGTTCACCTGGTTGTATATCTGTGTCTTTACGAGAGCCTTCACCTCTGCGTCGTCGGTCATTGCGTTCTCTACAGCCTCGTTCACTTCAGCCTTGTCCACGCCGAGCTTCTTCAGTGTGGCGAGACCTGACTTGATGGCGGCGGTATAGGTATTTACTACGCGTTCGATGTTCAGCACGGCAGCCGTAGTGTTCTGCAGTTCGGTGATGGCATCCTTCAGTTCGGTGTTGTCTGTAAGCACCTTGCCCTCATACTTGGCAATGGCAGCCTCGATGTTGGCGTACGATTCGTGCTTCTCATACTTCGTTCCGGTGCGCTGGTCGCGTGCATATTTGGCGTTGTCCACGAGCGGGTCGTAGGTGTCGCACAGCGAGCGGTGGTCTTTCATGGCCTTTGTGGCGGCATTCAGAGCCTCGACACCCTTTCTGTATACAGAGGGAGCGGTAAACGATTTGCCGTCATATTCGGCTATGGTAGTCTGCAGGGTGTTGTAGTCCTCGCCGGCATAGCGCTCGGCGCTGTTGGCTTCGAGAGCAGCCTTTGCCTCTTCGAGGGCGGTGTTCAGCAGGTTTATCTCCTCCACGCCGGCGGCGTTGGGTATATATTTCACTTCAACGTTGGCGAGCAGACAGCCGAGCCAGCCGCCCAGTTGGCCGTCAGCGTTTGCCACGGGTGTCCACTTCAGCGAGTAGTTGCCGGTGGTGGCGGGTGCCACCTTCTCTGTATAGCGCGGTGCGCCCACTGTAGGTGCGCTGGTGTTGGGCACGCTAAGTACGGTCTCGTCTATGCGGCTGAATACCAGTGAGCCGTCGGGACCGAACATTTCTGTCTTCACGAACGGACCGCCAGACCAGTTGGCAAGTGTGTAGCTTACGTTATACTTCTTGCCTGCCTCGAGGGTTATCACGTGCTCGGCATCTTCTATACCGTACTGAACGTATCCGTCATCTTCTGTGGCGTTCTCGGTACGGAAGTACATGGCGTTCTTGAAGTCGCCCTCGCTGGTAAATTCCAGCACACGCGGACCGCTGACCACGCTCTCTGACGCTGCTTTCTTGTTGCCGCCTGCATATACGGTCCAGCCTTCGGGTATGTTGTCGTTGCCGCTGAAGCCGTCGTTCCATATCACCTTTGCCACATCGTTCGGGTCGTTGTTCACCGGACCGAAGTTGAGTGTCAGTGTAACCTCGCCGTACATCGACTTCGAGAGGATGCTGGTAGGATAAATCTTTGTCACCTTCAGGTCGTACTCACCGTTGGCGAGGTCGGCGCCCGAGCGGGTGAGCGTTATTTCAGATGCGTAGCCGGTGGCGGGAGTTACGGTGAGAGCCTCGCCGGCGAGTGTTGCCTCTATCTTGGCGCAGTCTACGTCTTTGTCAAACTTAAACTTGAACTCCTTCTTGTCCACGGGCAGGTTGAACGAACCGTTCTCCGGGTCTGCCTCGAGCAGTGTCGGTATCTTGTAAGCGTAAGAGTAAGGACCTTCAATGGCCTCGTCGTAGGTGGCTTTCACGCTGCTGAAGCTGAACACGGCGCCCTCGGGAGCCTTGCCCTGTGCGTACATCAGGCGGTGAGCCTCGTCCTCGGGGTTGGTAAAGCTTACCTCAACCTCCTCTTCGCCCAGCAACTCGTCTTCAAGGAAGATGTAGAAGTTGCCGTCGCTCTGCAGCTCGGTGGTGAGCACGTCAGCCGCAGTGCCGTCCACCTTCACCGATACGCATTCGTTCGGGAAGAGCACCTGCTTTGCGCCGTTGAGCAGCGACTTGTCTATGGGGAAGCCGAAGTCTATGCGGATAATGTCTGAGAAGAAGCGTGCGCCCTGTACGGTGGCTTCCTCTACCAGCACGTCGTCAAGCCAGAAGTCGCCCGGGCTGTATATGTTTACTGTGAGGAAGTAGGTGTCGGGCAGCTCTTCCTTTTCGGGGTAAGCCTCTGCATAGTAAGCCTTGTGGGCGGCACTGTTGGTGTAGTGGAACATGGCTGTGTAGGTAACATATCCGTCCGACGAGATGTTGTTGATGTCGTACAGATACTGTGTGCCGTCGCCTGCCAGAAAGCCCATGTCAAGGTTTTCGCCTCCCTGCATCAGGGCGTAGCGTGTCTGTGTGGCAAACATCTCGCTGCCGTCCAGCGTAAACTGGCTGTCACCTTTCAGGCGTATAGTAACGCGATAGGTGGTGTTTTCCTTGATGTTGAGGTTGCGGAACTTCACGGCACGCTGCCAGTTCTGTCCCTCGGCAAGACCGTTGTAGAAGTGCAGGGCTCCGTCTTGCAGCTCGCGCATGTCGCCTGCATCGTCGTTGGTGTTGATGTACTCGTAATATCCTGCCTCCGTAGGCTGCTTGGTCTGCTCGGCAGAGAAGTCCTCGTGCATCACCACTTGTGCCTGCATGCCTGCACTCGTGGCAAGCAACAAGCCCAAACTGAGTAAAAGGTTCTTTCTCATGTGTAAAAAATTTGGTTTTAGTTGTTGATAATTGTCTCGATTTTGCCACAAAGATAGGTTATACTATAATAAGGTATTTCTAATTTTGTCTCATAGAGTTGTGAATTCTGACTTATATTTTCGTTCTTCCACCTTTTATTATAAAGGTAAGACATTTTTTAAATATCAGTCTTCATGTCTGTTTAGCATGTCTGTGTGCCGGATTGCAAACCTGCACTGTTATCATACCGACACAGGATGGTGAAGCTATGATTTCACAGTCATTAAGATTTATCACAAATCCGGCCGCAATATACTGCAAAAAACACTGCGA
>CAMTJK010000130.1 GCA_947072805.1 uncultured Prevotella sp. | reverse complement strand
CTATTAACACACGTTAAAGTAAACATTTTTCATAAAAGTAAATAAATGTTATACGCATCAAAACCGCACTGCCTTCCGTGCTCTCTGTACGCCACTTCCCTACCCTGCCCTGTCCAGCTTACATCACCTGTAAGATGTCTTTGCTATGAAAAAAACGCCCCTATTTTCCTCCGTTTGCTGCTTTACATGCCAACATGAAAGCCGGAACCCGATTTTTTTAATACCTTTGCAGCGTTATTATAGCGTAAAACCGATAATCAGATAAATGTTTATGACAATGACACACAGTGAAATGGCAGACAGAATACGCCGTGCGGAAGAGCTCTTCGTGAGCGGATACAACTGCGCACAGGCTGTGGTGGCGGCCTTTGCCGACATTTACGGCTACAACGAGAGGCAGGCACTGACAATGAGCGCCGGCTTCGGTGGAGGCATAGGGCGCACAAGACAAACCTGCGGTGCCGCTTGCGGAATGGTGATGCTCGCCGGGATGGACTGCGGAACGGCCGACGCCGCCGACAGAGAGGGCAAGTCGGCCAACTATAAGGTGGTGCAGCAGCTGCTCGAACGCTTCAGGCAATGCCACGGTACGCTCATCTGCTCGGAACTGCTCAAGCTCAAGCCGGGCACACCCCTTAGCTACGTGGCAGGCGAACGCACCGAAGAGTACTACCGCACACGCCCCTGCATAAACCAGGTGGTGTCGGCGGCGAAGATCTTTGCCGACTATCTCGAGGCAAAAGACGGCGCCGGTAAGGAAGACAACGAATAACAACAAACATTATAAAGACAATGGAACAGGACAAAGACATGATGCAGCTGCCCGAAAACGCCTTCAGGGAGCTGCACGAAGGAGAACATTATGAACCGCTGATGAGCCCGCGGGAAAATTATCCCGAGGTAAACGCGTGGTCGGTAACGTGGGGAGTGATAATGGCAATGCTTTTCTCGGCGGCAGCCGCCTATCTCGGACTGAAGGTGGGACAGGTGTTTGAGGCAGCCATACCTATAGCCATCATCGCCGTGGGCGTGTCTACGGCAGCCAGACGCAACAAGGCTCTCGGCGAAAACGTCATCATACAGAGCATAGGAGCATGCTCGGGAGCCGTGGTGGCGGGCGCCATATTCACCCTGCCTGCCATATATATACTGCAAGCCAAATATCCCGAGATGAGCGCATCGTTCCTCAAGATATTCATATCGTCGCTGCTGGGAGGCATCATAGGCATATTGTTCCTTATACCCTTCCGCAAATATTTCGTCAGCGACATGCACGGCAAATATCCATTCCCCGAAGCCACTGCCACCACGCAGGTGCTGGTGAGCGGAGCAAAGGGAGGCAACCAGGCAAAGCCGCTGTTGCTCGCCGGACTGATAGGCGGACTGTACGACTTTGTGGTGGCTACGTTCGGCTGGTGGAACGAGAACTTCACCACGCGCGTCATGGTGTGGGGCGAGACACTCGCCGACAAGGCTAAACTCGTGTTCAAGGTAAACACCGGAGCTGCAGTGCTCGGTCTGGGATATATCGTAGGACTGAAGTATGCCTTCATCATATGTCTCGGCTCGCTCGCCGTGTGGTGGGTAATAGTGCCGGGCATGGCGCTGCTCTTCCCCGACACGGTGCTCAACGCATGGAACCCTACCCTCACTACACCCGTGGGCGACATGGCACCCGAGGTTATCTTCAAGGAATATGGCAAGAGCATAGGCATAGGTGGCATTGCCATGGCAGGCATTATAGGCATAATAAAGAGCTGGGGCATCATAGTGCAGAGCGTAAAACGACTGACGGGAGGCAACACCGTGACCACCGAAGGCACACACGAAGCCGCTAACGCAGGCGGCGCACAGACTAAGCGCACCGAGCTCGACATTCCCTTCAAGCTCATAGCTGTGGGAGCCGTGGCTACAATCATCATTACCTTTATATTCTTCTGGTTCGGAGTGATGGAGGGCAACATGCTCTTCGCGCTCGTGGGCATTGTGCTCGTGGCTGTCATAGCCTTCCTCTTCACCACAGTGGCAGCCAACGCCATTGCAATAGTAGGCTCCAACCCCGTGTCGGGCATGACTCTCATGACACTCATACTCGCATCGGTGGTAATGGTGGCTGTAGGACTGAAGGGTACGGGCGGAATGGTGGCTGCGCTCATCATGGGCGGCGTGGTGTGTACGGCGCTGTCTATGGCAGGCTCGTTCATTACCGACCTGAAGATAGGCTACTGGCTCGGCACCACACCCAAGAAGCAGGAGACGTGGAAGTTTCTCGGCACACTCGTGTCGGCTGCCACGGTGGGCGGTGTGATGATGCTGCTCAACGAGACCTATGGCTTCGCTTCTGGAAGCCTCGCCGCACCGCAGGCCAACGCCATGGCTGCCGTCATTGACCCGCTGATGAACGGCATAGGAGCACCCTGGGTGCTGTACGGAATAGGCGCAATCATTGCCATTGTGCTCACATGGTGCGGCATACCGGCACTGGCTTTCGCGCTCGGCATGTTCATACCGCTCGAGCTCAACACGCCGCTGCTCGTGGGAGGAGCCATAAACTGGTACGTGACCACGCGCAGCAAAAACGAGGCTGTGAACAAGGAGAGGGGAGAAAAAGGCAATCTGCTGGCGTCGGGATTCATTGCCGGAGGTGCACTGATGGGTGTAGTGAGCGCTATACTGCGCTTCGCCGGCGTAAGCTTCGACTACGAAGAGTGGTGGGGCAATTCCGCGTCGGAACTGTTGTCGCTCGCGGCTTACATCCTGCTGATAGTATATTTCATAAAGGCAACGAAAAAATAATGCTGCATCGCCATGCGACACATCAGAACCTTATATCTCGGAATGACGGTATTGTCTGTGCTGCTGCTCACCGCTGCGGGAGCGGCAGCGGCAGACTACAACATAATGCGCTACGGTGCTGTGGCTGACACCACAGTGCTGAGCACCGAAGCCGTGCAGAAAGCCATCGACGAGTGCTCGGAAAACGGCGGTGGAAGGGTGGTGGTGCCCACCGGAGCATACAAGATAGGCACGATAGTGCTGAAAAGCAACGTAAACCTGCACCTCGAACACGGGGCAACGCTCTATGGAAGCACCTCGCTCGCCGACTATAGACCCATGAAGTCGCAATATGTATCGTTGCGCACACAGACAGAAACCATACAGCTTGTTTATGCCGACAACGTACAGAACGTGGTGATAGACGGATATGGAACCATCGACGGCAGGGGCAAGGCGTTCAAGAAGCTGTCGTGGAACGACGAGGGCATCACACGGCCGCATCTGCTGCGATTCATCGCGGGCAAAGACATCACGGTGAAAGACATTACAATGAAAAACAGCGGCTGCTGGATGCAGCATTATCTTGCCTGCGACAGGGTAAGGATAGACGGAATAAAGGTGGTGAACCGCAACAACTACAATAATGACGCGCTCGACATAGACGGCTGTCACGATGTGGTGGTGACGGGGATGATTGCCGACAGCGACGACGACGCCATAACGCTGAAAAGCACCTCGCCGCGCCTCTGCGAGAACGTCACAATAACGGGATGTGTGGTGAGCAGCCACTGCAACGCCATAAAGCTCGGCACCGAAACGAACGGCGGATTCCGCAATATCAACATCAGCGGCATCTGCGTGAAGCCTTCTGCCGACCAGTCGTCGCAGTATTTCGGCAGACCGAGGGGCATTTGCGCCATTGCCCTGGAGATAGTGGACGGCGGAGTGCTCGAGAATGTGAGCGTGAGCAATATCACTGTGGAGGGAACGGAATCGCCGATATTCGTAAGGCTCGCCAACAGGGCACGCGGATATTACGAGGGACAGCGCATTGACAACGTGGGAAGCATAGACGGAGTACACATTGACAACGTATTCGTAAACAATGCCGGCACCGCCGGATGCTCCATAACCGGACTGCCGGGACATCCCGTGCGTAATGTCAGCGTGCGCAACGTAACCGTATGTCACGAGGGTGGGGTGGGAGAAACCGCCGCACCTGACGACGAGAAAGAAAAGGAATATCCGGAAGCCACCATGTGGGGAACGCTGCCGGCAAGCGGCTTCTACGTGAAGCACGCACGCAACGTGACATTCGAGAACGTGACCGTGCGTACCGCCAAGCCCGACAAGCGCCCGGAGATACTGCGTGAAGACGCATTCTGAAAGTACGTAACGACATAGGCAAAGGGTTCGCACGGCACCCGAAGGGTGACGGCAGAGCAAAATAAAAAGCGACGGACGCAATGATGCTTCCGCCGCTTTTACATTATATTATAATGAGAATTGTCTTGTTTTGTAAGTCCGACGGCTGTTGCTTTCAGCCGCCGGGCTTTTTGCTTTTAGCCGCCGGGCTTAGTTGGCAGAGCCGAAGCTTCCCACCAGCGTGCTCTTGTAGTTTTTCAGCGCGTTCTTCATGATGGTATTCACACTGTAGTCGGCGTCATCGACAGCGTTGTCGAATGTCCATTTGAAGTCGCCCTTGTTCAGTCTGCCTGCTCCCCAGAAGCCTGTAACAACCGAAGGAACTTCGCTTCCGGCTACCGGTGTGTACTCATACATCAGACTGCTGTTGGTGTCGAAGTTGTCGTATGATGTGCCGCCAACCTTTGTCACGTACGAAGAAGGCACCGTCTCGTTGCGCGATGCAGCTTCGTAGCAGTCGAAGTCGGTTGCCGTCTCCTTGTGTGTGATGGGAGTGAAGTTGCTGCTCGAGCCCTTCTCGGCATATACGTTGCCGAAGCTCTTTATCATTCCGCCGTTTTCGCCCGAGAATGTGCCCTCACCTTTGGCATCTGTGCCCTGCCGTGAAGCCAGCATGGGGTTCTTCGTATCGCGGAAGTAGTTGTTTTCCACGAAGATGCTGGAGCCTGTGGTTGCGCCTACGCCGTATTTGGAGCAGCCGTCATAGTAGTTGTTCCACACATGTACTGTCATTGTTCTTACGCGCGGATGGCGTGAGTCGCTGTGGTCGAACCAGTTGTGATGGTAGTCGATGTAGTTAGGGCCGCTTTCCGAGTCCATTCCGCACAGCGATGTCTTTCCGCAGTCGAAGTAGTGGTTGTAAGCCACGGTGATATACTGTGAGTCGCCTTTGATATCGATGGTTCCGTCACCCTTTGCCTGGTCGCTGTCGCCACCGGTATTGCCGTAGAAGAGGTCGAGATGGTGAACCCAGCAGTGCAGGTTGTCGGTATCCAGCGATACGGCGTCGTCCATGCAGAGCATTATGCCGAAGTTGCGCAGCTCTACGCTCTGTGCGCTGCGTACGAGGAAGCCGAATCCCCAGAAGCAGGCATCCTCTCCTATTCCCTCTATGGTGATGTTCATGGGCTTTGCGTTGCTGTTAGCCTTTATCTGCAGGCCTTCCGACGAGCTTCCGAAGTAGTCCATGTCGGTGTCGGTGATGGTTCCTATGACGCGCACGTCGAGCGGACGTGTCTCGTAGCCCTTCTGATATCCGTAGATGATGTCCTGGAGTCCGGTATAGGTGGTTTCGCCGCCCTTGCTGTTTGTCTTTACGTTCAGAGATATGGTCTTTGCCGTTGCAGCCGTCACATATACGACGCGTGCTTCGCTTTTCAGTGTTCCGTCATCGTTGTATGCGCCCACTCCCGAGTAGTTGAGGTGTGCAAATCCGCTGCGGTCGTAGTTTCTCACTTCGAGGTTTTCGGCTACGCTTGCCTTTGTATCGTCTTCAGCACCGCCAATTACGGGCACCACTTTCAGTGCGTAGTTGTTGCCGGCAATAAGTCCTACCACGTCGGCACGTCCGTATGTGCCGTAGTTGCGCACCAGTTCGCCGTCTATCTTGGTGAAGTCGGCATACTTGCCGCCCTTTACGTACACATTATAAGAGGTGGCTCCGCTGTAGATGTTCCACTTTGCGTATACCGATTCGCACCATCCCTTGGCCTCGGTTATCTCTACACCCTTGTTGGTTATTTCGCCGTTGTCTCCGCTTTGTGAGGCTTTAGAGAAAGAGATGTTGCTTATCGACTTTGTGAACACGTCGTTCCATTCGCCCGAATGCGGTGTTACGGTAACGGTTCCGGCCTGCTTGTCGATGGCTATGCCTGCAATGTCGGCGGTGTTATAGTATTTTATTACGTTTCCGGTGGTGATGAGCTGTGTCTGGTTCTGTGCCGTGTTCAGTGTCGTCGAGTGGTCAGCCGGGTCCACGGTGCTGCCGCCTCCCGAGCCTCCGGCTTCAGGATCGGTTACGCTGATGCTGTATACGTAGAGTCCGCCGGTGTTGGTGATGGTGATGTCGCCGTTTTCGGTAACCACGCCCACGTTGGTCTGGTTGTCGGCAGAGGTGGTGTTGAAGAAGCCCGATTCGGGAGTGATGTTGGTTACATTCACGCCGCGTGCGGTTCCCGTCTTCGACGTTTTGCACTTCATGGTCACCTTATATCCCTTTTTCGCCTCCTTGATGGTGATGGTAAGCGCCTTGTTCATGGCCATGCGCGCGCCCTTCACGTCCACTCTTACGGCATCGTCGGCAGAAATGGTGAAGAGCATGCCGCGGGTAAACTCCAGTTCTACACCGTTGGCTTTCAGCGGCTCCTCGGTATAGTTGCCAATGTTCTTGTATCTGTCGTTGCTGCTGGTCGATTCGTGTGTCCATCCGGCGGCGTCGGCAGCCAGGTTGGCTTTGTCGGTTTCACTTACGGACGTAAAGTCCCATGTCTGTGCTTTGGCTGTGCCGCAAACCATGAGCATTGCCGCAGCCATTATATGTAATAAAGATGAATGTAGCTTCATAATGCTGTGGTTTTTTTATCTTATTATTGTTTTCTTTCCGTTTACGATGTACAGTCCGGCAGGCAGATTGTCGGTGCTGTTGCCTACAAACTGTCCGCTGATGGAGTAGACCCTTGTGGCTGCAGCGCCGGCTTCCTTAATCTCCACGATGGCAGAGGGCGTGTCGCCGGTGTTGTCGTAGGTGAGGTCGATGGATACGAGAGCCATGTCGGCTGTTTGATTTGTGTTGTCGTCGAAAGTGAGTGTTACGTTGTCGCCTTCAAATGTCAGCAAGGTTGCAAACTTTCCCACTACAGTTCCGTCGATGATGACGGTCTGTCCGGTGTCTGCCCACGTGGCGGCAACCGTCAGCACGAGGCAACTTAATAAAGTAAAGAATCTTTTCATATTGTGCTTTAGATTTACAGTAAATAGCTTAAACGTGGCAAAAGTACGTCAAAAAACTGATGTCCAAAGGCTTTCATACGCCCAACGTACACGTAAACGTTTACGATTCTGATGCTCTTGCAGTGTGAAACCGTGTGTAAAGATGCCCGATTTTCGGAAATTATGTGTAAGTTTGCCGCCGGAAAACAACCTGTTACGTATGGCAATGCATATCAAGTCACCTTTCGCATATACCGTCAGCCACTTGCTGGGCGCCCATCTTTGCGGTCTTGCCGGCATGTCGCTGTTCCGTCTCATAGAGTATTTCGCGCTGCGCGACATGTCGTTGGGCGACGGCACCTCACCGCTGCAGGCTTTTCTGCGCGGCTTGTGGTTTGACAATGTGGTGGGATGCTACATCCTTGTGGCCCCGCTGGTTATAGTACAGACCGCCGCCTGCGTCGGAAACTATCACCGTTACTGGCGGCGTGGCGTGGCTGTGTGGATGACGGTGTTCTATACCCTGGTGTTTGCCGTCTCGGCAGCCAACATTCCCTATTTCCGCTATTTCTTCAAGAACATCAATTCGAGCATCTTCGAGTGGTTCGGATACACCGGAACCACGGCAGGCATGGTAACCGGCGAGCGTTCTTACCTTATCTATATCCTGCTTTTCGTTGTGGCGGCGGTGGCTTTTGCCCGCTTGCAGTGGTGTCTTGCCCGCCGTTCAGACAGAGCCGTGTCGGCGGCACGCCGCATCTTGCCGCGCCGCAAGCCCCTTGCAGTGGTTGTCGAGGCGGTTGCAGCCATGCTCCTGGCGGGATTGTGCATATTCGGCATAAGGGGGAGGGTAGGATACAACCCTATAAAAATCAGTCAGGCGTATTATTGCAACGACCCCTTCCTCAACCAGCTCGGCATTGCGCCGGCTTTCAACCTGCTCACCAGCGCGCTCGACGACAGGCGCAAGGAAAACACCGAGCTGCATCTGCTTCCACCGCACGAAGCCATAGCCTATGCACGCGAGCATCTGGCCGTGACGGGAGACGTAGACTCCATGCACGTGCTGCGGCGCCATGTCACCGCCACACGCAGCAGGCAGAACAGCAATGTGGTGATGGTGCTTATGGAGTCTATGTCGGCAAGTCTGCTTCAGACATTCGGACAGAAAGTCCCACTCACGCCCGTGCTCGACAGTCTCTGCCGCACCTCGCTCACCTTCACGCGCTGCTATTCGGCAGGCATACACACCAACCACGGGCTCACGGCATCGCTCTATTCGTTTCCGGCAATGATGAAGCGCAACCTCATGAAGGGCACGGTGACGCCGCGCAGAAGCGGCATTCCCACGGTGCTGAAGGAGCACGGATACCACAATCTCTTCTTTATGACGCACGAGGCGCAGTACGACAACATGAATGCCTTTCTCAGAACCAACGGCTACGACGAGGTATATGCGCAGGAAGACTATCCGGCGGCAGAGGTTGTCAATTCGTTCGGCGTGCCCGATGCGTTCCTCTTCTCTTACGCCCTGAACGCCATCAACCGTACGGCGGCTTCCGGCAAGCCCTTCTTCGCCACCTTGCTCACTGTGAGCAATCATCCTCCCTATGTCATACCTGCCGACTGTCACACACGTTCCACCGACGACGAACAGCGTATAGTGGAGTATGCCGACCGTGCCATAGGCAATTTCCTGGCAGCGGCACGCCGCGAACCGTGGTATGACAATACCATCTTTGTCTTTGTTGCCGATCACGGAAAGATAGTGGGGCAGCCCGACTGCGAACTGCCACAGTCATACAATCACGTGCCGCTCATCATCTTCGGTCCGGGCGTCGAGCCCTCTATGCGTGACGGGCTTGCCATGCAGGTGGATATCATGCCTACGCTCTTGGCACTGCTGGGCTTGAGCTACGATTACGACGGTTTCGGCATCGATCTGCTTTCCGACAGCCGCGATATGGTGTTCTACTCTGCCGATGACCAGCTTGTGGCGCGCGATTCCGTTTCGTGCTACATCAACTATCCGTCTACCGGTCGCGAGCTGCGCTACGATGCTCTTCCCGACGGTACGCTGCGTGAGTCTGCCGATACGGCGCGATTCAGCCGCCTGCGCCGTTTTGTCTTCTCGATGATACAGACAGCGGAGTATGAATACAGAAGAAACCGGTAGACTTGCCGGTTTGAAGGGCTGCACGGATACTGTGTCTTGCCCTCACTTTTTGAGTGTGTCGCAATACGTATAACATTTATTTACTTTTTAGAAAAATCTTTACTTTAACGTGTGTTA
>CAMTJK010000129.1 GCA_947072805.1 uncultured Prevotella sp. | reverse complement strand
TTTATTGCCCGTAATGCAAAGTATTATTGCATCATGGCTATATGAACAAGGCCAAAAGATGTTTTCAGGCGACAAAGAGGCTTATACAGTTTCTTTTGATGAAAGTATAGAAGATGCACTAAGTAGAGCCATCAAAAGAACGTCTTGGCTTTCAGAAGGTCTGGACATTCATTCGGAATCCAAATATTATAAAAAGGCATTGTTGTCTCACCTCGCTGAAATGGAGCCTGAAGATAGGCTGAAATATGTAAATAAAGACCTGTTCAAGTCCTTTTGTGAAGAATTGAAGAAAAGTCCCAATGCTATGCGTCACTTGACATTGGAGCTGATAATAAAATGCAATAAACAACAAAAAGAGTCACTGGAATTATTAAAAGAAATTGGCAAGATAACCAAGGAAACATTTGACAATACGGAAAAGATATTAAAAGAACAATACAATGCTAATGACAAACTCGATAGTATTAGTAAAAGCGTAGATGAAATACTTGAAAAACAAGAGAAAGCTGCCCCACATTCACTAACAGAAGTTGAGATTCATGCGGTAAAGACAAAGGCAGAAGAGTTGAATCAGGATTTCTATTTCTCAATTCCTCAAAAGACTTGTGTGGACTTAATTCCACGAATTCTATATAGCGACAAAAGAATGAATGTTGAGTCTTTACTGAAAGAAAATTGGGAGTTAAATACACCGCATTTATTTCTAATGGGAGATGGAGGTATGGGTAAAACCACACTTTTGCTTGATTACTGCAAGAAATCATCATTGCCTGTCATTTACCTCTCTGCCAATTACTTGATGTCAAAGGGACTTACCATACGCGAGTATTGTGATTCATTTGTTTTTGAGGGGGATCAGTCCAGATTCAACAACTATTGCTTGTTGAGACAGGATAAAGCGTCTCTATTAATAATCATTGATGGACTGAATGAGGTGGACGGTAACGTAGAATGTAAGATGCTCCACGAAATTCAGAAACTGACTTTGTATAAAGGAATCCAATTCATAGTTGCGAGCAGGACAGATTTCACCATAAGACATCCGAACTTAAGGGGTTTTGTTCGTGCAGATCTTTTACCTTTAGAAGAAGAAGTTGTCAAGAATTATTTTACTGTATACGAGTGGAATACAATTAAAGGGCAACCTACCCTTATGAAACTTTTGGGTAATCCTATGATGTTGACCATTTACAAGATGTTTTGCTCTATCTATGACAAATATAAGGATGTCGAGTACTTGGATTGGAGACTTCCTGTTAATAACAAGAGTGATTTGTTGCATAACTATTATGTAGCTCAGATTGCTCTCATGATGAACAGGGAAGATGACGATGGTAGTCAAGTATTATTGGCAGCAATAATTGTTGAAGTTATCCTTCCGGCATTGGCGTATGAATATGAACGTAATTATTGTCTTTCAAAGAGCAATAGAGAGTGCAGGGAAATAGTAGAATGTTATCTCAACTATGCTATACAGAATTACGAGAAGACTGATGCTATAAAAGAGTATTACAGACTTAGAGAAGAGGAGCATTTTGACATGACCTCCATTATTGATATGATGGTTCATGACTTGAACTTAATGGGAAGACTAAAGGATTCAACATTCTTCTATCATCAAATATATAGGGACTATCTCTCTGCTCAATGGATTATTAGGCAGACAAATAACAATACAGACATAGAGAATATTTGGAATAAACGTCTATTGCCTTACCCTGTTATGGAGCATATTCGTAATTGCAGTGGGAAATATTGGGATGGGATTGCAAAGATTGTTCATCTTGCTGGGGTCGGAAGAACGGATGCCTCAATCCTAATTGAGAATCTGGTAGACTGCTTCACTGTTGCTCCAAATGTAGGAATTGCTGATTTCTCAGAACTTGACTTGACAAATATTACATTACCTGACATATTAGAACACACAGGTAAAGTTTCACTATCCAATGCAACAATTAGCCATAAGACATTGGGAATGAGTGACGAAATCCAGCCAATATATTACAATCTGTCCTTTACACATGACTGCAAATATTTGGCAGCCTGTAATGACGTGACTTTATTTATATTCAGGCTGTTGGATGGAATTATAGTGCTAAGGCATCAGTTTGATTATCTTATATCAAGCATAGCTTGCGGTACAGATACAATTTTGGTTAATGCTAATGGTTTACATGTATTTAGATTGTATCAAGATTGGGAGTATATAGGGGCTTTAACTTCAAACAACGAGCAAATTACAAGGGGATTGAAGAAAGGTATAATAGTAAAAGACACATTACATCTACTGTATTCTAACCGGCGAGATTCTTATAGTCTTATTGAATGTAATCTAATAGCAAGCAGTAATGACTGTTTAGAAAAGAGTACGATTGTTAATGGCGATAATGTTACTTCTATACGTAAAACCATTGATCTTAAACGTGTTCGTGAAAATGATGATATGATTGTTGAAGAAGTTAGCTGTAATGGTTTGAATGCAAAATCACAAAGAAATGGATCTTTAATAGTAAAAAATGGTGAAGAAGTTATAAGTGTGCTGGTTAAAGGTCAGGCGACAATTGACGATGCGTCAATCTCTGATGACGGAGGTATGGTCGCTACATTAGAGAATACTGTTATTAATAATGAAAAAAGAATATTTCTCTGGAATCTGAATTTAAGAAAGAGGGTCGGCGTTTTGAGATGTCCTCAAAATGTGACGAATATTTATCTTTCAGACAATGGTAAGTGGATTATTTGCATATTGGACAATGAGACTATTGTATATGAAGTGTCATCGGGTAAAAAAGTGTTTGAGACCTCTGATTCTTTTGTGTCTAATAGAGATGGTAAATTATCTACATATGAAGATAATGTATTGCTGAGAACAGAACATTCAGAACTTGTTTCGTACAACATAGTGTCACATGACACCAATGTAGTCAATAAAAAAACATTTTCTTCCAATGGACTTGCTTGTTTTTTAAGGAATGGAGAGGTTGCCATTGTTGATGACAGAAGAATCAGTGTAAAATTCAGAAGTGAAAAGAATGGGAAACCATTACAATTAGAACCAGACTATGCTTCTATTAATGCATTGCATGCATTCAAGAGCCAACCATTCATTGCTGTTGCTTGTAACAACAATAGAGTCAGTATATATCATACGGGAACGGGTCAGAGAACGAGAAAGTTAGATAATGCTATTGTTGCAAAAATAGTTTCTCCTCATCCATCAGATACATTATTGGCACGGTCTGATGGTAAAAGGAAAATTGTCATTCATGAATACTACGAGAAAACGTTATATGGTAAAAATTGTGGCTGGTGGAAAGACCACAGTATAAATTGCCAAAATCTTAATAACAGTAAAATATTGGATTTGGCATTTAATGTAAATAATCATCAGCTTGTAAGCGTTATGAAGAATGGAAAATTGCTTTTCTTTGACGAAAGAAATGGTACTTATATAACTTCTTTCCAAATCATAACAGCTTTTAATCCTGATGCTTATGACTTTTCAAATGTAAAATGTCCAAACGAATTGAAACAGATTGTTGAATGGAATATTTGACGCAATTATGTCACGAAAAATAATTAACGCATATCCACGATTCTGAATTTGACCGGAGGTAAAGGCAAAACAATTATATAGGACTGTGCGACGAAAGCAGACAAGCCAATCAGTCGGAAAGAAAGAGACCGACAGACTTGTGCGTGAGTATTTAGAAAAAAGGCTAAAGGAAGAAACAAAATAAACAATTATGTACAACAGAAGATATACTCCCGAAAGAATATCGGAACTGAAAGATAACGAGATATTCGTGTTTGGCAGTAATCTGGCAGAAGATGTGACAGACGGGAAAGATGTTATGGCATGGTGTAAATCACATGCCCAAATTAAGGTTATGAAATAGTTTATCGTATATTGGAGATATGTCAATATGGAAAAAACTCTTAGGAGGTAAACAAGCAAAGATAACAGACAACGCCGCCGGTGAAGGCGAGGCATTAGGGCCGCGCAAGCCAGAAAACTATGCCATGGTGGACGTGGAGGTCGGTATGGATGACAATAAAATCCATGACATTGGAGGACTACGTTCTGACGGAGCCATCTACCATAAAGCCTCCAGAAGAGAACTGCTCGATTTTCTGCATGGCACTGACTACGTCTGCGGACACAACATTATCCATCACGATGCCAGGTATCTGTTTGCAGATGGGACATATCGCTGGATGTTGGTCGATACATTGTATGTCTCGCCACTTTTGTTTCCGGAGCGTCCTTACCATAAACTGGTGAAAAATGACAAGCTGATAAGCGAACAGATGAACAATCCGGTAAATGACTGCGAGAAAGCAAGGACACTGTTGTTGGACGAATTGGCACGCTGGCATTCGCTGCCCGATGAGAAACGTCGACTGTTTGCCTCGTTGCTAAAAGGTAAAGAGGAGTTTGAGGGATTTCTTCATATGGCAAATGCCGAATATATCCGGGATGGAATATCAGAATTGATAAAACAGTTGTATGTTGGAAAAATATGCCTGAATGCAGACATAGACCAACTTGTCAGACAATATCCGTGCGGACTGGCATACGCTCTGGCGCTGATTGATACGACAGATAACCACTCTGTCACTCCCGGTTGGGTGCTTCACAACTATCCCGAAGTGGAGTATATTATCAAACAGATCCGCCACACTCGTTGCAAGGAGGGTTGCAGTTACTGTAACACACAACTGGATGTGCTTCATAACCTGAAGACTTATTTTGGTTATGAACATTTTCGGACATACGAGGGCGAACCCTTACAGGAACGTGCGATACAGACGGCGGTAGATGGCAAATCGTTGCTGGCTATATTTCCAACCGGTGGCGGCAAGTCGCTTACTTTCCAGTTGCCGGCACTCATGGCAGGACGTGCCTTGCATGGGCTGACGGTGGTAATATCGCCATTGCAGTCGCTAATGAAAGACCAGATAGACACACTTGCCAACAGGGGAATCACGGATGCCGTCACCATCAACGGAATGTTGGATCCCATAACAAGAGCACTGGCCATACAAAGAGTGTGCGACGGAGATGCCTCACTGTTGTATATTTCTCCGGAAATGCTTCGCTCGAAAACCATTGAAAAAATATTGATGGCACGCCATGTAGTGAGGTTTGTGATAGACGAAGCACACTGCTTTTCGGCATGGGGACATGATTTCAGGGTCGATTATCTCTATATAGGAAAATTCATACGCGAATACCAGAAAAGAAAAGGTTGCAGGCAACCGATACCGGTTTCCTGTTTTACAGCTACGGCAAAACCGAAAGTTATACAAGATATATGCGATTATTTCAAGCAGACAGTAGATGCAGATCTGGAACTGTTTGCGTCGAAAGCCTCACGAACCAATCTACACTATTCGGTCATACATACCGACAGCGACGATGAGAAATATATCAAGCTAAGAGCCCTTATAGCAGACTTCAATTGTCCGACCATCGTTTATGTGTCACGTACCAGACGAACAAGAGAACTGGCTGCCAGGCTGACCCGTGATGGTTACAAAGCCTTGGCTTTCAACGGAAAGATGGCTTCTGATGAAAAGGCAGCCAGCCAGGACGCATTCATGAACGACCAGGTGCATATCATTGTAGCCACGTCTGCTTTCGGTATGGGAGTCGATAAGAAAGATGTGGGACTTGTGATACATTATGACATTTCAGATTCGTTGGAGAACTACGTCCAGGAAGCCGGCAGAGCCGGACGCGACCCCAACCTTAGCGCACGTTGCTATGTTCTTTATAGTGACAACGATTTGGATAAGCATTTTATATTGCTAAACCAGACCAAACTTAGCATCAGTGAGATACAACAGGTGTGGAAAGCTATAAAATATCTTACCAGACAACGTATGAACATCAGCTGTTCCGCGTTGGAGATTGCACGGCAAGCAGGTTGGGACGATTCGGTATCTGATATTGAAACTCGCGTACGTACAGCATTGGCGACTCTGGAACAAGGCGGATACCTGATAAGGGGCAATAATATACCGCACGTATATGCCACAGGCATCACAGTGAAAAACATGGACGAGGCCAGACAGCGAATATCAACATCACTGCTCTTCGAAAGCAACGAAATAGAAAAGGCTGTACGAATTATCAAGTCGCTGATATCCCAAAAGTATATAACCAAAGCCCAAGACGCGGAGGCGGAATCACGCATAGATTATCTGGCAGACATATTGGGACTGAGTAAGTGGGAGGTTATCTCTGTTGTAGAGCGTATGCGACAGGAGGGCATTCTGGCAGACAACAAAGACATATCTGCTTATCTGTTGGATGCTGGCGATTCCGAGCGGAAGTCACAAACGCTACTCGAGCGTTTTGCCAGGCTCGAACGATATATCCTCAATCATATACCGGATGAATCTTTACGGATATCGTGCAAGCAACTGAATGAAAACGCCTTAAATGACGGAATAAGTTCATCCAAGGAAAAAGATATTCGGACATTGCTCTATTTCCTTACTATCAAAGGTTATACGCACAAGAGAGAAGATACGGTACATAATATGGAGATAACACGTCAGACAGATATGGAATCGACTATCAGACGTTTTGAAAAACGCTTGGAAATAAGCCGCTTCGCCATAGAATGGCTGTACAAGATTGCTGCAGAGGCAGAACAAAAAGGCATGTCCGACAGTGCTGTCAAGTTCTCTGTCGTGGAACTTACGAACCAGATAAATGCCAGTCCCCATTCACTTTTCGGCAATATGGAAGACATTCAACTGGAAGATGTAGAAGAGGCACTCCTATACATGTCGAAAATCGGTGCACTCAAACTCGAGGGCGGCTTTCTTGTCCTTTACAATGCAATGAACATCCAAAGGGTAAAGGACAGCAAGGTGAGATACAAGCAAGACGACTACCGGATGCTCAACGAGTTTTACAAACAGAAAATTCAGCAGATACACATAGTTGGTGAATACGCCAATCTGATGGTAAAGGATTACGATGCAGCTTTAAGATATGTCCAGGACTATTTCCAGATGGACTATCGGAAATTCGTAGCAAAATATTTCAAAGGAGAACGTATAGGCGAGATACAACGTAACCTGACACCACAAAAATACGATCAGCTGTTTGGACAGCTGTCACAGCGCCAAATGGAGATTATTTCTGACAAAGAGTCGCGTTGCATTGTTGTTGCTGCCGGTCCGGGAAGTGGAAAAACGCGCGTGCTGGTTCATAAGCTCGCTTCACTGCTGCTGCTCGAGGACGTAAAGCATGAGCAACTCTTGATGCTAACATTCTCAAGGGCTGCAGCTACGGAATTCAAGCAGCGACTCATGGAACTTATTGGCAATGCAGCCCATTTTGTTGAGATAAAAACATTCCACTCCTACTGTTTTGACTTGCTGGGTCGGATAGGAAATCTGGAAGATGCTAAAAATGTCGTCGAAAAAGCAGCCGAAATGATTAGCCAGGGAGAGGTGGAACAAAATAAAATCGGCAAGACTGTGCTGGTGATAGACGAGGCACAGGATATGGGAGCCAATGAGTATGCTTTGATAAAGGCACTGATGACCAACAATGAAGAAATGCGTGTGATAGCAGTAGGAGACGACGACCAAAACATCTATGAGTTCCGAGGGTCAGATTCCGGCTATATGTATAGACTGGCACAAGAAGACGGAAGCAGATTGGTCGAAATGACAGAAAACTACCGCAGTGCGCGCCAGCCGGTGGGTTTTGCCAACGGATTCTTGAAAAACATACATAAAAGGATAAAAAGTACACCAATTATCTCCATGAGGAAAGAGAAAGGCCTGGTGGAAGTAACACACTATCAGTCAAGGTATATGTATCAACCTCTTGTTGATAGCCTGCTCCGAAACAAGGATAAAGGTATTTCGTGTGTACTTACTCAAACAAATGAAGAGGCGGTAATACTTGTGGCACTCTTACGAAAACATGGTGTCAGAAGCAAACTGATTCAATCGATGGATGGACTGCGTTTTTGGAACATGGCAGAAGTGAGATATCTCTTGCGATATATAGATAAACGTGTAACTACTCCGTTGATTCCGGAAACGTTGTGGGAAGAAGCCAAGCGAGCGACAAGTGTAATGTATGAAAAAAGTACGAGCATTGCATATGTGAGACGCTGCTTGGAACAGTTCGAACAAACCAATAAGGCAAAATACTTCAGCGACTTCAAAGAGTTCGTGTTCGAATCTTCAGTAGAGGATTTCTGCGACTTAGACGGAGCAGACGTTGTGGTGTCCACCATCCATAAGGCTAAGGGAAAAGAGTTTGATGATGTATACATGCTCATTTCCGACAATTATTCGAAAGATGCATATTTGATGCGCCGATACTATGTTGGAATGACCCGCGCCAAAGACCGGCTGTTCATACACACAAATGGAGACTGCTTCAATCATCTGAGTGCCGACAGACATTTCGCTGACACACAAACGTATGCCATGCCCGAGGAAATTGTTCTCCAACTCTCCCATAAGGATGTTCACTTGGGTTTTTTCAAGGAGAGGAAAAACGAAGTCCTGACATTAAGGGGTGGTGATTCACTGATGTACAGCGATTTCTTCTTATACATTCCATCAACCCATATTCCTGTAGCGAAGTTATCACAGAAAATGCAAGCTACATTGTCGGAATGGGAAGAAAGGAATTATAGGGTGAAGTCAGCTTCTGTACGGTTCGTTGTGGCGTGGAAACCTAAGGATGCACCAAAAGACGAACCGGAAACGGCTGTACTATTGGTGGATTTGGTGCTTTCTGTTTCCTGACTCCATTATCGTGTCACTCGGAGTTTTCGTTGAAGATTTCTAAACAAATCTACGAAGTTTAGCTAAAAGCAAATCCCGCATAACTCAAGTAGTTGTGCGGGATTTGCTTTTATTGTTCGATATTTGCTTACCAGCCTTACTTCACCTCCTCAAAAACAACAGCATCTCTGTATGAGCAACTTGCGCACACGTGTTGCAATTATATCGCAAATCCGAAATAAGTATCCATAAGCAATCACAGCTCTTGACTGCAAACGTACGATTTGTTCGTTAATAAGGAGATGTAAACACATGAAAATCAAAAGTATGAGGCGTTTTTAACAGAATCTCCACTTTTATCCTTATCTTTGTATATGATATTGGGGTAGTGTGCCCAAACAACAATAAGGAAACGATGCAAATTCATAACAATACATTGATAGCGGAATGCTCGGCTTACGATTTCAAGGAAATGCTGGAACGTAAGAAGGTGAAGTCATGGCTCAAATCCGTGTCGGCTTTTGCTAATACGGATGGTGGCAGTCTGTTCTATGGAGTGAACGATGATGGAGTGATTGTAGGATATATCAAGACAAAAAACAAAGAATATGAACGAAGAGCAGAAATACATTGACTTTGAGGCTTACGAACGTGTGGCAGAGCCACATAAACG
>CAMTJK010000128.1 GCA_947072805.1 uncultured Prevotella sp. | reverse complement strand
GTTACAAATCGAGGTTTGGGTGCCGATTAACACACGTTAAAGTAAAGATTTTTCTTAGTTTTTTAAACGTTGTTTATTTTTCATAAACAACATGATTTCGTAACAGTATCCACCGATATTAGCCCGACTATGTAATTAGATCATAAGCCAAACAGACATTACAAAAACATAACATGCAAGGCATCCCGTATCATATTGCATAAAAAAAAGCATCATCCAACATTAAAACAGAGATGTACTTTTTTGTTATCTTTGCGTTTTTACGTAACTTTGCAATGGAAACACATCCCCATGCTGCTTACGTTGCTGAGCATGACGCAACGAGAAACAGCTGTACGGCAGGGATTGCACATACAGTAACAAATACACCTTATTATATATATAATATAACAGAAACCTACAAAACAATGAAAAGACTACTATCAGCTATCGCAATCTTTGGAGCATCGGCTACAATAGCCCTCGCACAACAGCCGGAAGTGCTGGAAGACGTAAACAAGGTGGTGGACAACACCCCCGACAGTATAGCAAAGGCCCTCATGGCACGCCCCGCACCGGGCTCCACACGACGTGGCGACAAACCCGTGCTCTTTCTGATAGGCAACTCTACCATGCGCAACGGTACTCTGGGCAACGGAAACAACGGACAATGGGGCTGGGGATATTTTGCCCACAAGTATTTTGATCCGAAACAGATAAGCGTGGAAAACCAGGCTCTTGGCGGAATGAGCACCCGCACATACTACAACCAGCTGTGGCCCGCCGTGCGCGAGGCTCTGAAACCGGGCGACTGGGTGATAATATCCATCGGACACAACGACGGCGGTCCAATAGACAGCGGAAGGGCACGCTCGGTGCTGAAAGGCACAGGTACGGACTCTATGGAGGTAACAATAAAAGAGACAGGGGTAAAAGAGACTGTCTATACCTACGGAGGATATATGCGCAAGTATATTGCCGACTGCCGCGCAGCAGGAGCTCACCCCATACTCATGTCGCTGACACCGCGTAACGCTTACGGCGACGACGGACGTATAGTAAGAAAGCCGCAAGGGGCATGGCTTGAAGAAATAAGCAAGGAGCAGGGTGTACCATACGTAGACCTGAACGAGATTTCGGGAGCAAAGCTCGACCTTTACGGCAAATGGAAAGAGAGCTACCACTTCTATAAGGACAACATACACACAAGCCGCTTCGGTGCACAGCTCAACGCACGTTCGGCTGCCGAAGGCATAGCCGAAAGCAATGACCCGCTGCTGGCTCCGCTGCAGGCAATGATGCAAAACGTGGTGCCGCCAACCGTGAAGGTAAACAGGGAGAAGGGCAAACCGGTGGTATTCATAACCGGCGACTCCACAGTGAAGAACGAAGACAAGGACGAAAACG
The DNA here is from genome assembly GCA_947072805.1 of uncultured Prevotella sp. GTDB lineage: Bacteria > Bacteroidota > Bacteroidia > Bacteroidales > Bacteroidaceae > Prevotella. The sequence goes on along the minus strand of CAMTJK010000128.1, from coordinate 8,168 downwards.
GCATGTGGGGCTGGGGCTCACAGGCCTACACCGTATTCGACCAAAAGAAAATAACCTGCGCAAACTGCGCAAAGGCGGGACGCTCCACACGTACCTACCTCAACGAGGGACGCTGGGACGAGGTGTACAACAGCCTGCAACCGGGCGACTTCGTGCTCATACAGTTCGGACACAATGACATTGGTCCTATCGACTACCAGAAGAAGCGCGGCGTAATACCCGGCACATCCGACTCCACACACGTGTACAAGATGAAAGACAGCGGAGACTACGAACTGGTATATACCTTCGGATGGTATCTGAAAAAATTCATACAGGACGTGCGCGAGAAGGGAGCCACGCCAATCATAGTGTCGCTCACACCACGTAACGAATGGAAAGACGGCAAGATAGAACGTCGCAACGACACATACGGAAAATGGTATCGCGAAGTGGCAGAAGCAACTGGCACGGAGTTTCTTGACCTGCACAACATCACCGCCGACTATCTCGACAAGAAATGCGGAAGCAAGGAGAAGGCCATGAAATACTACAACCGCGACCACACACACACGTCACTGCTCGGAGCAAAGACCAATGCCAAAAGCATTGCCAAAGGACTGAAGGCAAACAAGAGTCCGCTGGCAAAGTATCTGAAATAAGAAACAAACAGCAGTCTGATGATAGACAGAGCCACGATAAACAGGATAATGGACGCCGTGAACATCGTTGATGTTGTATCGGAGTTTGTAAGTCTGCGCAAGGCGGGGGTAAACTATAAAGGTCTCTGCCCCTTCCATGACGACAAGACGCCGTCGTTTGTCGTGTCTCCTACTAAAGGGATATGCCGCTGCTTCTCGTGCGGAAAGGGCGGAAACGCCATCAACTTCATTATGGAGCACGAGCAGATGACATATCCCGAAGCACTGAGATGGCTCGCCGGCAAATACAACATAGAAATAAAGGAACGCGAACTCACTGACGAGGAGAAGAGGGAGGCAAGCGAACGCGAAAGCATGTTCATCGTAAACGAATGGGCAAAGGACTACTTTCAGGATATACTTTATAACGATGCAGACGGTCAAGCTATCGGCATGCAGTACTTCAGAAGCCGTGGCATACGCGACGACATAATGAAGAAATTCCAGCTCGGATTTGCCCTCGCCGACCGCAGCGCGCTCTCTACTACAGCCATTGCCAAGGGCTACAAGGAGGAATTTCTCGTAAAGACAGGACTCTGCTACAAGAAAGACAACGGCGAACTGGTGGACCGATATGCTGGAAGGGTCATATTCCCGTGGCTTAACATCAGCGGAAAGGTGAGCGCATTCGGCGGACGCCTGCTCGACTCGCGCACCAAAGGCGTACAACAGAAATATGTAAACTCGCCGGAGTCGGACATATACCACAAGGACCACGAACTCTACGGACTTTATCAGGCTAAGAAAGCCATAGTAAAGGAAGACAAGGTGTATCTCGTAGAGGGATATACAGACGTAATAGCCATGCACCAATGCGGAGTGGAGAACGTGGTGGCAAACTCCGGCACGGCACTAAGTCTGTATCAGATAAGACTAATACACCGTTTCACCTCTAACGTCATCATGCTATACGACGGCGATGAAGCAGGCATACATGCCGCCATGCGAGGCACCGACATGCTGCTGTCGGAAGGCATGAACATCAGGGTGCTGCTGCTTCCTGACGGCGACGACCCCGACAGCTTCTCACGCAAACACAGCGCGGAGGAGCTGAAAGACTACATAGAAAAAAAACAGACCGACTTCATACAGTTCAAGACAGAACAGCTGCTCAACGGCGTGAACGACCCCGTGAAACGCTCGGAAGCAATAGGAAGCATAGTGAAAAGCATCTCGGTGATACCCAATCAGATAACACGCGACTCCTATCTGCACGACTGCGCAAACAGGCTCGGCATAAGCGAAAAGACTCTCATCAACACCATGAACAAATTTATACGTGGTGATATTGAGAACAAAATAAAAGAGAAAGAACGCGAGGCTGCACGCGCAAACGGAAACGCCGACGGACAGGACAATGCCGGCGGGAATGCACAGGGACAGAGCATGGTGGCGATAGGACTGCACCCACCCGGAGAACAGACAGCCATGGTCGAGGAGATGCTCATCAGCGAAATAATCAGGCACGGCGACGAAATAATATTCGAAGGCATAGAAACCGAAGACGGACACACCGTGAACCTGTCTGTAGCGCAGTATATTGACTACGACCTCGCCCAAGACGGCATAACATTCAGTAGGGATGTATATAACCGCATACTGTCGGAAGCGGTGGAACACAACAACGACAATGACTTTAAAGCCGAAACGTTCTTCATGCAGCATCCCGACGCCGACATAAGCATGCTCGCCAACAAGCTCGCCATGAACAAATATCAGCTGAGCAGGAGCCTTGAGATGCAGCACAAGACCGAATCGCTGCGCCAAAAGGTGATACACCTTGTGCTCGACCTGCGCATGGATATCATTGAGCAGCACATGAAGGACATACAGACGCAGATGAAACAGGCAGGAAACGACATGGAACGGATAAAAGAGCTCATGACAGAATATAAAGAGACACAGCAGATACGCGACACTCTCGCCAAAAAGGTTGGAAACGACGTGCTGATGTAAATGATCTGACGGGCTATCAACGACAGAAGAATCACATATCAATACGATGTATTACATAAAAAAAACAATGGAAATAGCGGGATGCCACCGGCTTACGCTCGATTATGAGAGCAAATGCACCCGCGTCCACGGTCACAACTGGATAATAACTGTTTATTGCAAAGCCAAAGAGCTCGACGCAAACGGTATGGTTTGCGACTTCTCACACATCAAAAGCCGCATTCACGGCTATCTCGACCACGGTTATCTCAACGATCTTCTTCCCTTTAACCCCACCGCCGAAAATCTTGCGCGGTGGTGTGCCGAACAGATTCCGCAATGCTACAAGGTGACAGTGCAGGAAAGCGAGGGCAATATAGCCACCTATGTCGTAGATGAGGAGGAACCCTGATTGTACATACATTATATCTTACTCTCCCTACACCTATATCATAACATAAAAAAAGACCGCCTTACATCGGGGAAAGAGGCTACACATAAGGCGGCAGGCACCGTTTGACAATATGAAGAGGGTTAATGAAATATTCCATTCGCTGCAAGGCGAAGGGCGAAATACAGGAAGAGCCGCTGTCTTCGTGCGCTTCTCGGGCTGCAACCTCGGCTGTACGTTCTGCGACACCGACCATCAAGCATACCGGGAGATGAGCGACAGCGACATTATCGGCGAAATCATCAACTACCCCACCCGATTTGTAGTGCTTACCGGTGGGGAGCCGGCTCTGCAGGTCGACGATGATTTTATTGCCCTGCTTCACGGAAACGGATACGAGGTGGCGATGGAAACAAACGGCACGATGCGCGTTCCGGAAGGCATTGACTGGCTCACCGTATCGCCCAAACAGTCGTTCGTAGGCAACGCGGCACGCACCGTAATAAAGAGATGCAACGAGATAAAATGCGTGTTTGACGGGGAAAATACTCCGGACGACTGCGGCATTGAGGCCGATTACCGCTACCTGCAGCCCTGCGACACCGGCAACGAACAGCGGAACAGAGAGATAACAACGGCATGTATCGACTATATCCTAAGGCATCCGCAATGGCGACTGTCACTGCAAACGCACAAGCTGACAGGCATTAAGTAGTACATAAACACTGAAAAGGAGGAAACAAGACATGTACGGACTGCATATTGTCGGGCTCATCATATACGAGATTATCGTGATTGCGGCGATAATCCACGTAATAATGGACAACAGGCAACCGGCAAAGACCATGGCATGGGCTCTCGTCATATATTTTGTGCCCGTCGCCGGCATCGTTTTCTACCTCTTTTTCGGAATAAACACACGTAAGGAGAAACTCGTAAGCGGACGAAGCCTCAACCAACTCACCAAGCGTTCCATGCTCAGCTTCGTGGAGCAGCATGACTTGCGGCTGCCCGAAGCACACAAACAGACTATTGAGCTGTTCGTAAACCAGAATCTCTCGCTGCCGTTCAAGGACAACGAGACCGAAATATACACCGACGGATACGGCTACTTCAGCGCCTTGCTCGCCTCAATAGGCAAGGCCCGACATCACATACACATCGACATGTACATCTTTGCCGACGATGCGCTGGGCAATCTCATCGCCGACGCACTCATCGACAAGGCACGCAGCGGCGTAGAGGTGCGTATCATATACGATGACGTGGGATGCTGGAACGTAAGCCATCGCTTTTTCGAACGGATGAAGGAAGAAGGCATAGAGGTGCATCCGTTCCTGCCCGTCAAGTTCCCCGTATTTACGAGCAAAGTGAACTACCGCAACCACCGCAAGATTGTGGTCATAGACGGTACCACGGGATTTATCGGCGGAATGAACATTGCCCTGCGCTACGTAAAGGGTACCGGCGGACGCAAATGGCGCGACACAATGGTGAAGATAAGCGGCGGAGCGGCTTATGCACTGCAGAGGGCATTTCTCGTTGATTGGTATTTCGTGGACCGCACACTCATCTCCGACCGCAAGTACTACCCTCCCATCAACGGCACTACAGCCAACAACTGTCTTGCACAGATTGTGACAAGCAGCCCCGTAGCCACCTATCCCGACATCATGCAGGGCTACCTGCGCATAATCATGGCGGCAAAACGATACATATACATCGAAACACCCTACTTCCTGCCTACTGATTCCATAATCTTCGCACTGAAGACGGCTGCCCTCGGAGGCATTGACGTGCGACTGATAGTGCCCGACAAGGGCGACTCGAAGTTTGTAGAATGGGCTGGACGCTCCTATCTGCGCGACATAATGAAAGCCGGCGTAAAGGTTTTCCTTTATACCACAGGCTTTATACACAGCAAGATACTTGTATGCGACGATTCGCTTGCGTCATGCGGCTCTACCAACATAGACTGCCGCAGCTTTGAGAACAACTTTGAATCGAATGTGTTTTTCTACGATGCCGAAACGGCATTGCGCTTCAAGGAAATTTTCAACGGTGACATGGAGCACACCGTTGATTTGGAGACTATTCTCGAACGTGTGCGTCCCGGCTTTGCACAGCGTCTGTGGGAAAGCCTTGTCCGGCTGCTTTCTCCGCTCTTCTGATGCGGCTGTCTGCCCTTGCCGTCGGCCTCAACGGAATATTGAAAAGTTCACGCTGCCGTAAGAGCGGTGCTCCACAAAGTGCTCCGATGCACTGAAATCTTGGTTCTTTCCATGTTCAAAGACGAACACTCCGCCCTCCGTCAGCAGTCTGCGCTCAAAGATAAGGTCTGGTATTTGCGGCAGTTCGGCAAGCGCATAAGGTGGGTCGGCAAAGATGAAATCGAACTGGGCGCGGCACGACTTGATGAATCGGAACACGTCGGTACGCAGGGGCACACACCTGTCGCTGCCGAGCTTTTTCAGACATTGCGTGATAAAGGCATGATGGTCGCGGTCGCTTTCCACGCTCACCACGCGGCTGCACCCTCTCGAAAGCAGTTCGAGCGATATGCTGCCGGTGCCGGAGAAGAGGTCGAGAGCCGTAGCTCCATCGAAATCGATGTAGCCCATCAGCACATTGAAGATGTTTTCTTTTGCGAAATCGGTTGTCGGGCGTGCCTTGAAAGAGCGCGGTATCTCGAAATGGCGTCCCTTATACTGTCCGGTGATTATTCTCATCCTTACTATCTCCCTTTTACATAAAACGTTACCAGGTCATACGGCATGCCAGCAATGCGTGTTGCCGGTGCGCGGTTGAAGTCGCCGGTGGGACTTATCACGTAAGCCCTCTGCAGATACTTCCTTAGTTCGTCCACGAGCCATTCCTTTTCAGGTATGTCTCCCACTATATGTATCTCGTCGTACTCCGGTTTCAGCATCAGCTGCTTCCACACGTACAGCAGGAAGTAGAGCGCGTCCTGCGTATGTGTGGCTTCAAACGTGTTGCAATACTTGAAACGATGCTGGTTGAAACTGAATATTTCCAGTTTACCATCGTGGAAATATCCGTATAGTTTACTTCTTGCCCCCGTAAAACTGCGCTGGTGCAGATAGCGCCACACCGGCGAGACGGCACATGCAAAGCGTGCGTTGGGGAAGTTGTCGTCGATAACGAGCTTCAGGTCGCGGTTTACGGCAAAGGCCGCAACGGCGTTAAGGTCGGGCAGCACATTGTGCATAACAGCCTCGCCCGCACTCTTCGGGAAAGAATGGCAGTAGAGTGTGGCACAGTGCTCCTCTTCAAACATGTCCACCGGTATCATAAGCACCGGCGAGTCTATCATTACCATTACGTTGCGATACTTCTGCGACGGCAGCTCGCATGTTTTCAGCGCCTCACGCAGGTTGGCAGCCATCGAGATGCCGCTCTTCACCGTATACGGCTCATAGAGCACAGGATTGTCCTTTACCGTCATGTCGAGCGTAGAGAACGAGAGCGAGTGCCGGCTCACGCGTATGGTCAGCCTTTGTCTTGCGGGCTGTGTGATATTGTCCGTTGCTGTCATCAGAATCGTAAGGTATGATTTATCCGATGCAAATTTACTTGAAATCGTGTTAAGTACAAAATAAAACCACCGTTTTTTGCCTTTTGCAGCGCCGTCTCCACCGGTCGCCATCTTATGCCGTGCCCATCGTCACAGCCAACAAGAGGTGCTGTCATCGTTTATCCCAAATCGGTCTTTATATTTCATGTCAGCATCGTCTATCTGTGTGCCGGACTGCAACCGCATCGGCAAAGGCATGGCGGGCTATGTAGATGACCGTTTTGGGTTTATCTTGCAATAATGAAAGATTTGTGGTAAAAATGGCTATATTTGCAGTTGCAACACATTTTATGGCAATAAGATACACAAAGAAAGAGGAGCAACTCAACACATGGTCGCATGCGGCAGGCATTGTGATGGGTGTTGCTGTGGGTATTGTCTTCCTCGTGATATGCTCACGCGGCAACAATCCCTGGGCACGTGCCGGCGTGGTGCTCTATATGTTCGGCATGCTCGCCTCCTACGCTGCCTCTACCGCCTATCACGCCTTTCCACGCCGTAGCAAATGGAAGGAAAGGCTGCGGCGCTGGGATCACGCCGCCATCTACTGGCACATTGCCGGCAGCTACTCGCCACTGACGCTCGTGGCTCTGCGACAGCAAGGATATTGGGGATGGAGCCTCTTCTGCTTTGTCTGGCTGTGTGCCATCGCGGGAACGGCAGTAAGTCTGAGGCGACTGAAGGAGCACAGCAACCTGGAGACTGCCTGCTTTGTGGGCATGGGACTGTCGGTGCTTGTAGCTTTCAAACCGCTCATAGACAGCGTCAGCGCAACGGCGGTGACATGGATTGTTGCCGAGGGCGTATTCTACATTACCGGTGCCCTGTTTTACAGCTTCAACAAACGCCGCTTCATGCACTCCGTGTTCCATTTCTTTGTCATTGCCGGAAGCATCTGCCACATCATCGCCGTATGGGATGTGCTGCTCGACTATGCGGGATAATTCTTCATACTCCGACATCTTCTTATCTCCATCTTAGCCGTAAGTCTACGCTGTCATGCAGGCTTAGGGCTTCGTCGCAATGCTTATCATCTCTAATCGGTCATTAGCGTTATGATGATAATTTGTCTGCGCGAAACAGTCTCATTACCGATTTGAGTTTAATTATTGTACGCGTACATTATTATATATAGCAAAACAGATTAACACAAATTGTTCATCAGCATCATAATGAACCATTGGGGTTTTACAAGAAAAACGCAAAGAGACGTGTTGTATCAGATTTTCTGCGTAACCTTACGCCGTAAAATGGCATGCCTTTCGTTCGCAACGGCTCAAGCCTATGATGCTTATGTTTATGGTATATATTATAATCTGAATAAGACAGATGAAACAGTGTCTGTAATTTCTGACACGAAGTATACCGGGAACATAATCATTCCATCTTCAATTCCTGAAATACTATCATTATAGTTTCATTAACAGTTTAGAAAAATCTTTACTTTAACGTGTGTTAATAGGCATCCAAACCTCGATTTGTAACCTACGACGCGAAAATGAGCGTTTTTCATCTCAAATAGGGAGTGTTGATAATCAGAGAGTTACGCGTTTTGCGATTTAATACC
>CAMTJK010000127.1 GCA_947072805.1 uncultured Prevotella sp. | reverse complement strand
GTATGCATCAGCGGTATAAAGAAAAGCGGGAAGCCACTTCACAGTGACTCCCCGTTGCAAACTTCAAACAACCAAAAAAAGAAATAGATTGTCTGTTGCAGCTCCGCCCGTCCTCATTAGGCGGAGCCTTTTTCTTGTTTTCAAAAAGCTGCTTTGCCGCAGTGCCGTCATTATCTGATGAACAGCAGTTCGCGATATTTAGGCAGCGTCCAGAGATCGTCTTCCACAATAAGTTCGAGCTTGTCTATCTGATAGCGTATGGTCTCCATCTTCGGGGCCACGGTATCGTGGTAGGCAATGGCTTTCAGATGCTCGTCTTCTATCTTGTTTGCCACCTTGCGTGCGTTCACGAGTTCCTCCACGCCGCGCTCTATCGTCTCGGTGCGTTCTGCAATCTCCTCGATGAGCTTCATGTTGCGTGCCGACAGCTTCTCGGCCTTATCTGTGGGGAAGATGTTGCGCATGTTCTGCACGTTCTTCAGCAGCTGGCTCTGGTAGTGGGTGGCAACGGGGATGATGTGGTTCATCGACAGGTCGCCCATTACGCGCGCTTCTATCTGAATCTTCTTCGTGTAGGTTTCCCATTTCACTTCGTTGCGTGCCTCCAGTTCCTTCTTACTCATCACGCCGAGACTTTCAAACATCTCTATGCTCTCCTTGTCGAGATAGCGCTCGAAGATTACCGGGCAGCTCTTCTCGCAGTCGAGTCCGCGGCGTTTGGCTTCCTCTACCCATTCGTCGCTGTAGCCGTTGCCGTCGAAACGTACGGGCTTGCAGGTCTTTATGTCTTCACGAATCACTTCGATGATGGCGCTTGTCTTCTCTTCTCCCTTTTCGATGAGGGCGTCCACGCGCTTCTTGAAGTTCACGAGAGCCTCGGCGACGGCGGAGTTGAGGGCAATCATTGCCGATGCGCAGTTGGCTTCAGAGCCTACGGCACGGAATTCGAAGCGGTTGCCGGTGAAGGCAAACGGTGACGTGCGGTTGCGGTCGGTGTTGTCGATGAGCAGTTCGGGAATTTCCGGAATATCGAGCTTCAGGCCCTGCTTGCCCATCAGGCTGAAGAGGTCTTCCTTGTCTGCCTTCTCGATGTGGTCGAGCAGTTCGCTGAGCTGTTTGCCGAGGAACGACGAGATGATGGCAGGCGGTGCTTCGTTTGCTCCCAGACGGTGTGCGTTTGTTGCGCTCATGATGCTCGCCTTGAGCAGTCCGTTGTGACGGTATACGCCCATGAGAGTTTCAACGATGAACACTACGAAGCGCAGGTTGTCTACGGCGGTCTTGCCGGGTCCGTGCAGCAGTACGCCTGTGTCGGTGGAGAGGCTCCAGTTGTTGTGCTTTCCCGAACCGTTGATGCCTGCAAAAGGTTTCTCGTGCAGCAGCACGCGGAATCCGTGCTTGCGTGCCACCTTCTTCATCAGCGACATGAGCAGCATGTTGTGGTCTACGGCGAGATTTGTCTCCTCGAAGATGGGAGCCAGTTCAAACTGGTTGGGCGCAACCTCGTTGTGGCGGGTCTTGCAGGGTATTGCCATCTCGAGAGCCTTTATTTCGAGGTCTTTCATAAACGCCTGGACACGGTCGGGAATGGTTCCGAAGTAGTGGTCGTCCATCTGCTGGTTCTTTGCAGAGTCGTGTCCCATGAGCGTTCTGCCGGTGAGCAGCAGGTCGGGACGTGCCGAATAGAGTCCCTCATCGACGAGGAAGTACTCCTGTTCCCATCCCAGGTTGCTCTGCACCTTCTTTACGTCCGGATAGAAGTAGTGGCATACGTCGGTAGCAGCCACGTTCACGGCGTGCAGGGTGCGGAGCAGCGGAGCCTTGTAGTCGAGTGCTTCACCCGTATATGAGATGAATATAGTGGGAATACAGAGCGTGTCGTCCATGATGAATACGGGCGATGTGGGGTCCCATGCCGAGTAGCCGCGTGCTTCAAAGGTGTTTCTTATACCGCCGCTTGGGAACGAAGAGGCGTCGGGTTCCTGCTGAACGAGCAGTTTTCCGCTGAACTCCTCTACCATGCCGCCCTTGAAGTCGTGCTCTATGAACGAGTCGTGCTTCTCGGCGGTGCCTTCCGTCAGCGGCTGGAACCAGTGTGTATAGTGTGTCACGCCGTTTTCGGTTGCCCATTGCTTTATTCCGGCAGCCACGGCGTCGGCTATCGAGCGGTCGAGGCGTGTGCCGTTGTCTATCACGTCGATAAGCTTTTCGTAGACATCTTTGGGAAGATACTTGTACATCTTCTCGCGATTGAAGACGTTTTTACCGAAGAATTCGTAAGGTCTTTCGGTAGGGACTTTTACATCAAGAGGCTTTTTCTTGAATGCCTCTGCAACAACCTGAAATCTTAAATTAGTCATTGTTTTAAAGTTTTTTGGTTTGTGTGATTATTCTGCTTGTTTTATTCTATTGTCACTCCGAAGATGAAGTAAGCCTTCTGCGAGCACGGGTTGGCTACAACGCCTGCAAACACGGGCAGCGAGAACGACGGAGTGATGGATATCGACTTTGATGCTGACAGCGCTACGTTTGTCACAGCGAAGCTGCTGTTGCCGTAGTAGGCTGTCTTCAGGGGCGAGGCACCTACGGCAGCGGTCCAGTCGCATCCTCCGAGCTTGAACGGAGCCGACACTTCAACGTATGAAGAGAAAGCCCTGTCTACGGTTCCGTCGTCATTGTATTTGTTGTAGTCGTTGCCGGCAAAGTTTGTGTACCACTGTATAGCCACCGGACCGAAGTCGTAGCCTACGTTGGCTTCAAACACATGGTTGGTAGCGTGGCTCCTGTACATGAAGTAGCGTCCTGCATCATCGCCTCCGGCAGAAAACCAATAGTCGGTGACACCTATGTTGAAGCCGCCGATGGTGTAGCCTAATGTGAGGTCGAACTCCTTGGATGCGCCGAAGTTGCTGAGCTCTGTGCTTCCCCATGCGGTGAGCGACAGTCCCTTGTAAGCCACTCCGAGAGTAGGTTGCAGACTTGCTTCGCCGCAATCTGTTCCACGCCAGATGTATCGGTTTACAACATCAGCCGATACCGTTGCCTCTACCTTGTCTTGTGCTGTCATTGTGGCTGCGGTCATAAGCATGATGGCCACGAAGCCGAATCTCCTGAAATCTTTCATAATCTTGCCTTTTTGTTTGATGTTAATTGTGTTTGTGTATAAGTTGTTGTGTTGTTGTGTGCATAAGAAAGGTCAAAGCCATTTCAGGTCAGAGCCATTTGCGCAGCCGTTCCATTGCCTCTTCGCAATGTTCGCGTTCTCCGAAGGCTGTCAGTCTTACGTATCCTTCTCCGCTTGGACCGAAACCTACGCCCGGCGTGCATACCACGTGCGCTTCGTATAGCATCTGTTCGAAGAATTTCCAGCTGCCTTCGCCGTTGGGAGTGCGTACCCAGAGGTAGGGAGCGTTCTCTCCGCCGTATACGGTGATGCCCAGTTTGGTGAGTGTCTCACGCATTATACGTGCGTTTGTCATGTAGTAGTCTATTGTTTCCTTCACCTGCTGCTTGCCTTCCGGCGTGTATGTGGCTTCGGCGGCGCGCTGGCTTATATAGCTTGTGCCGTTGAACTTGGTGCATTGGCGTCGGTTCCACAGCGGATTCAGTTGGATGCGCTCTTTGCCGTCTATCGTTCCTGCCGTCAGTTCCTTCGGCACCACGGTATATCCGCAGCGCACGCCGGTAAATCCGGCGGTCTTCGAGTAGCTGTGAAACTCTATTGCCACCTTTCTCGCACCCTTTATCTCGTATATTGAGTGAGGAATTTCGGGGTCCTGGATGTAGGCCTCGTAGGCAGCGTCATAGAATATCAGCGTATCGTTCTTCAGGGCGTAGTTCACCCATTTGCGCAGTTCGTCTTTTGTGATCACCGTTCCTGTGGGATTGTTGGGGTAGCACAGGTATATGATGTCCACCCTTCTGTCCGGAATCTGCGGTACGAAGTTGTTTTCTGCCGTGCATGGCATGTACACCACGTTGCTCCATTTGCCGTCGTTGAGTGTGCCGGCGCGTCCTATCATGGCATTCGAGTCGATATATACGGGATATATGGGGTCTGTCACGCCCACGCTGTTGTCCCATCTTACCAGTTCCTGAATGTTTCCGGTGTCGCTCTTTGCGCCGTCGTTTACGAATATTTCGTTGGCGTCGAGATGTATTCCGCGCGGCAGGAAGTCGTTTTTCACTATTGCTTCGCGCAGAAACTGATATCCTTGTTCAGGGCCGTAGCCTCTGAACGACGATTTCGTGGTCATTTCGTCCACGGCTTTGTGCATTGCTTCGGTCACTGCCGGACACAGCGGTTGTGTCACGTCGCCTATGCCGAGGCTTATCACGCTTGCGTGCGGATGAGATACCTTGAAGGCGTTCACCTTTTTGGCGATGTCTGCGAACAGATAGTTGTTCGGTAGTTTCAGAAAATGGTCGTTTACTAATGCCATAATTATAGATTTTTCTTTTATGTGATGATTGTTTGAAGTTTTCTTTCTGTCATTCCGTGAGGTTTGTGCCTTTGTGCTGTTGAGGGCTTGGTTGTTGCGGCTTTTGTTATGGCAGTTCCACCTCACCGTCGAATACGAACGTTGCCGGCCCCGTCTTGTACACGTGGTTGTCGTTATCGTTCCATTCAATCTCCAGTTCGCCTCCGTCCATTACTATGGTGCTTTTTCGTCCGGCTCTTCCGGTCAGCGCTGCCGCCACAGCCGTTGCGCAGGCACCTGTTCCGCAAGCCATTGTTATTCCGCTGCCCCTTTCCCATACCCTGGTGCGTATTTTTTCGTCGGCTTTTACCTCGGCAAATTCTATGTTGCACCTTTCCGGGAACAGCTCATTCCGTTCGAGTGCGGCTCCGTATCTTGCAATGTCTGTCTCGTCGATATTGTCTGTGAAGATTACGAAGTGCGGGTTACCCATTGAAACAAATGTACCGCGGAATGTGCGGTCGCATGCTGTCATCTCGCCTTCGGTCATCGAGCCGTCGTCGGTGGCGAGTTGCTGTTTGCACGACAGTACCGGTTCGAGCATGTCTACCGTTACGCTGTCTGTAGTGCCGTCGGCATTGAGATGCAGCTTTAGCACTTTGATTCCCGAGAGTGTGAGCAGCCTTATCTCGGTTTTGTCTGTTATCCCTTTATCGTGCAGGTATTTTCCGATGCAGCGTGAGGCGTTTCCGCACATCATTGCTTCCGAACCGTCGGCGTTGAATATCCTCATTGAGTAGTCGGCTTCCGGTATCGGCGCCCTGCCGATGAGCACAAGACCGTCGCTCCCTATGCCGGTGTGTCGTTCGCTCCATTTTATTGAAGCTGCAGTGGGGTCGGGTATATTATATAATAAGGTATCAACGTAAATGTAATCGTTGCCTGCCCCGTGCATCTTGGTGAACTTAACGGTCTTTGTCATTTTGTTAATCTTTTACCTTTATTCTTTGCTTTTTGTCTTATTTCTGATGCAAAGATACAACGAAATGAAACGTTTTTAAATAAAAAGCTGACCATTTTATCTACTTTTAGTGTTTAAATTACAACTTGAAAGCAATCGTATTGTTTTTGCTTACAATCTGAAATAAAATGCAATTAAAATCAAACCAGATGTTAATGAACATTCAAATCAAATACCAAAATGATTGTTTTATCTTGCTTTTGCTTTCGTTTTGTCGTAAATTTGCACCCGAATGTTAGCACAATGACAATTATATTTAATAAAAAGGAGAAGTAAAAATGAAAAAGATTGAGGCAATCATCCGCAAGACTAAGTTCGAGGATGTAAAGGAAGCGTTGCTCGCTGCCGACATCGAATGGTTCTCTTACTACGATGTGAGAGGCGAGGGCAAGATGCGCCAGGCTCGTATTTACCGTGGAGTAATGTACGACACGAGCTGCATAGAGCGTATTCTTATCAATGTGGTGGTGCGCGACAAGAATGTCGAGAAGACACTTTTCGCCATTCAGCAGGCTGCTTACACCGGAGAGATCGGTGACGGACGCATTTTCGTGATACCTATAGAAGATGCCGTGCGCATACGTACGGCAGAGCGGGGCGACATAGCTCTGTATAACGCGGAGCAGGAGAAGTAGGCACGCCGCGTTACGCTCCTTGCACACGCGGGGCGTAGGTATAGAGGGATAACAGGATTTACATCTTCAACACAACACAGACAACAATTTAAAAAGACACGATTATGACAACAATAGAAGACATCAGTTTATCATTGGATACCGTCTGGATGCTGCTTGCCGCCATGCTGGTATTCTTTATGCAGCCGGGATTCGCCCTGTGCGAAGCCGGTTTCACCAGAGGTAAGAACACGGCGAACATCCTGTTCAAGAATTTCGTAGACTTCATGGTCGGTTCGCTGCTCTTCTGGTTTGTAGGATTCGGATTCATGTTCGGTTCCGACGGTGCCGGATTCATCGGCGCTCCCAACTTCGGCGACCTTTCTTTCTATAAGGGCGACCTGCCCACGGAGGGCTTCCTGATATTCGAGACAGTGTTCTGCGCCACGGCTGCCACCATTGTCAGCGGTGCCATGGCAGAGCGCACCAAGTTCTCTATGTACTGCGTCTATTCATTCTTCATTTCACTCATCATCTATCCCGTTTCCGGTCACTGGACGTGGGGAGGAGGCTGGCTTTGCAACGACGCTGCCGACAGCTTTATGACAACCACCTTCGGCACTGTCTTCCACGACTTTGCAGGCTCTGCCATAGTACACTCCGTGGGCGGTGTCCTCGCCCTTGTGGGTGCCTTGTGCCTCGGTGCACGCCACGGCAAGTACGACAAGCACGGAAAGAGCCGCGCCATTCCCGGTCACAACCTGCTGGCAGCAGCTCTCGGAGTCTTCATTCTGTGGTTCGGATGGTTCGGCTTCAACCCCGGTTCGCAGCTTGCCGCTTCGGGCGAGGTAAACCGCATTGCCATCTCGCACGTGTTCCTCACCACCAACCTCGCTGCCGCTGCAGGAGGTATTGCCACCATGTTTGTAACGTGGATAAAGTACGGCAAACCCTCGTTCTCGCTCATGCTTAACGGTGTTCTTGCCGGACTGGTGGGCATCACAGCCGGTTGCGACCTCGTTTCGCCCCTCGGCGCTATCATCATAGGTCTTGTCTGCGGTACGGTGCTCGTCTTCTCCATCGAGTTTATCGACACACGCCTGCACATCGACGACCCCGTGGGTGCCAGCTCCGTTCATGGTGTGTGCGGTATCATAGGAACGCTTATGACAGGTCTGCTTGCCACCGACTCCGGACTCTTCTACGGATACGGATGGGGCTTCTTCGGCGCACAGGCGTTCGGCGTGCTCTGCATCGACTTATGGGCTGCAGCTGCCGGATTCATACTCTTCTACAGCATCAGGTTCGTCAAGGGTCTCCGCGTAGACAAGCGCATCGAGGAGGAAGGTCTCGACATCTACGAGCACGGAGAGGCTTGCTACAACTAACGTAAATGTATATGTACTTGCAAAACCAACATAAGGAATAATAAGGACAGTGAGTTCCGGGCTTGGACACGTTGCCGCCGGCAATGCGCCGAGACCCGGAACTTGAATATAAACAATCAGTAAACAAAAACCTCAGACAACCATGTGTGGAATAGTTTCTATCTTTGATATTCAGGAACAGACATCTGAATTGCGACAAAAGGCGTTGCGTATGAGTCAGAAGATACGTCACCGCGGTCCGGACTGGAGCGGCATCTACTGCGGCGGCTCCGCCATTCTTGCCCACGAGCGCCTCTCTATCGTCGATCCCGAATCGGGAGGTCAGCCTCTCTTCTCGCCCGACAAGAAGCAGGTGCTTGCCGTAAACGGCGAAATATACAACCATCAGGACATACGTGCCGACTTCGCCGGCCGCTACACTTTCCAGACGGGCAGCGACTGCGAGGTCATTCTGGCACTCTACCGCGAGTGGCGCGACGCTGCCGACAAGGCAGTGGGTGTGGAGACCATCATGGAGCGGCTCAACGGAATATATGCCTTCGCCCTTTACGACGCCGAACGCGACGAATATCTCATTGCGCGCGACCCCATCGGCGTCATTCCTCTGTATATTGGCTACGATGACGACGGAAAGGTGTATGTGGCAAGCGAACTGAAAGCCCTCGAAGGGCAGTGCGACCGCTACGAACCGTTCCTGCCGGGACACTACTACTACAGCCGGATGGGCAAGATGGTGCGATACTACAGGCGCGACTGGATGGAATACGACAACGTTAAAGACAATGCTGCCTCTGTCGAAGCCATCCACAACGCGCTTGAAGCCTCCGTACGCCGCCAGCTCATGAGCGACGTGCCTTACGGCGTGCTGCTCTCCGGCGGTCTCGACTCGTCGGTAATTTCGGCAATAGCCGAGAAGTTTGCTGCCAACCGTGTGGAGGACGAAGGACAGACGCGTGCATGGTGGCCGCGGCTGCACTCGTTTGCCGTGGGACTGAAGGGTGCCCCCGACCTTGCCAAGGCGCGTATGGTGGCAGAACATATAGGCACGGTGCATCACGAGATAAACTACACCATACAGGAGGGGCTCGACGCCATACGCGACGTGATATATTTCATAGAGACATACGATGTTACCACCGTGCGTGCATCTACTCCCATGTATCTGCTGGCAAGGGTGATAAAGTCGATGGGCATAAAGATGGTGCTCTCGGGTGAGGGTGCCGACGAGATTTTTGGCGGATACCTCTACTTCCACAAGGCTCCCGACGCGCGTGCCTTCCACGACGAGACGGTACGCAAGCTCTCAAAACTATACCTCTACGACTGCCTGCGTGCCAACAAGAGCCTGTCGGCATGGGGCGTGGAGGGGCGTGTGCCGTTCCTCGACACAGAGTTTCTCGATGTCGCCATGCGCACCAACCCCGAGGCAAAGATGTGTCCGGGACAAACAATGGAAAAGAAGATTGTGCGCGAAGCGTTTGCCGATATGCTGCCTGCCGAGGTGGCTTGGCGCCAGAAGGAGCAGTTCAGCGACGGTGTGGGCTACTCGTGGATTGACACGCTCAAGCAGATAACCGCATCGGCGGTAAGCGACGAGCAGATGGAACACGCTGCCGAACGCTTCCCCATCAATCCGCCGCGCAACAAGGAGGAGTATTACTACCGTTCCATCTTTGCCGAACACTTTCCGAGCGACTCTGCAGCGCGTTCGGTGCCCAGCGTGCCCAGTGTGGCGTGCAGCACGGCTGAAGCTCTGGCGTGGGACGCTGCCTTCAAGAACATGAACGACCCGAGCGGACGTGCCGTGGCCGGAGTCCATGAGCAGGCGTATTGACACGTTATCTGCATTATTCCCAATAATCCCAAATCGGCCATTAGCGTTATGTTGATAACTGCTTATATTTTTGAACAGATGTCTTTACGTTTTGAGGGAGCAATGGGGTTCCATTGTAACTGATAAACGGAAAGACAGATGACAAAAAGAAAGTATGTTTGCGCATAACAGTCTAATGGCCGATTTGGGATAATCCCCATTATGTCGGTGCTACGGCATAATGGGGTTTTTATAACTCTGTTGCTCATAGGTCTTACAGAAACAGATGATACTGCGATTCCGTGAACTTGAATCAGAGCTGTAACTGCACTTAATGAAAGTTAATTTGTAAAGATATTTGGTCGGATTTAACAT
>CAMTJK010000126.1 GCA_947072805.1 uncultured Prevotella sp. | reverse complement strand
CGTAACGGCAAACCGATGAAATGGTATTAAATCGCAAAACGCGTAACTTACTGATTATCAGCGCTCCCTATTTGAGAGTAAAATCGCCAATTTTCGCGTCGTAGGTTACAAATTGAGGTTTGGGTGCCTATTAACACACGTTAAAGTCAAGATTTTTCATAAAAGTAAACAAATGTTATACGTATCAAGTCAGCTTTCCACATTTTACTTCAGTTATTCGCTTTAATCGTTTTTTTAGGTTACCTTTGCAAGATAAATTATCAAACGTTATGGAAGTACGAAGTGCAGAATTTGTTATCAGTGCCCCCGTCGTGTCGATGTGTCCCAAGGATACAAAATATGAATTTGCTTTCATCGGAAGATCGAATGTGGGCAAGTCGAGTCTGATAAATATGCTTTGCAACAACAAGAAACTGGCAAAAACATCTTCTACTCCGGGCAAGACATTGCTTATAAACCACTTCATCATAAACAAGGAGTGGTATCTGGTGGATCTTCCCGGCTATGGTTATGCCAAGCGCTCAAAGACAGAAATTGCCAAATTGGACAAGATGATAACTGGTTATATATTGCAGCGTAAACAACTTGTAAATGTTTTTGTGCTTGTGGATGTGCGCCTTGAAGCTCAAAAAATAGATCTTGACTTCATAAACTGGCTCGGAAACAGCCAAATACCGTTCTCGATAGTATTTACTAAAGCCGACAAACTCACAGCAAACAAAGTTAGTGCAAATGTGGAGGCTTATAAAAAGGTGCTCAAAGAGACATGGGAAGAACTGCCCCCTATGTTTATAACTTCGTCGGACAAGAAAACAGGCCGTGAAGAGGTATTGGGCTATATCGATACTATTATAAAGGAAATAGATGCAATGGCAGAGTAATATCGGATACAATCAGTAAATAAAGTGGCTAAGGAAATACCATATTTAGATGTACAGAATCTGACTAAGTCGTTTGGAGCTCTTGTCTTGTTCGAAGATATCAGTTTCAGTATAGCAGAACGCCAGCGCGTAGGGCTTATTGCCAAGAACGGAACGGGAAAGTCTACTTTACTCTCTGTAATATCAGGAAAGGAAGGCTACGACTCTGGCTCTGTCATATTCAGGCGTGATCTGAAGGTGGGGTATCTAGAACAGTCACCAACGTTCAATCCGGATGAGACAGTGCTCGATGCTTGTTTCAATCACAAGGGAGAAAACGAAAAAGTGTTGAAGGCAAAACAGGTGCTGACGCAACTGAAGATAAAGGATCTGTCCCAGCCGATGGGGCAATTGAGTGGAGGACAGCAGAAGCGTGTGGCTCTTGCCAACGTGCTGCTCACAGAACCTGACATGCTGATATTGGACGAGCCAACCAACCATCTTGATCTTGAGATGATAGAGTGGCTGGAAGGCTATCTCTCACACGGCAATAAGACTCTGCTGATGGTAACTCACGACCGCTTCTTCCTTGACAGAGTGTGCGGCGTGATACTTGAACTCGACGACAATACCATATATACGTACCGTGGCAATTACAGTTACTACCTTGAGAAAAGGCAGGAACGCATAGATGCGCGACGTTCGGAAATAGCACGTGCCAACAATCTTTACCGTACCGAACTCGAGTGGATGAGGCGTATGCCGCAAGCACGTGGGCACAAGGCACGCTATAGGGAGGAGGCTTTCTATGAATTAGAGAAGATAGCCAAGCAAAGAATTGAAGAACGCCAGATGAGGCTGAAATCAAATAATGTATATATAGGATCTAAAATTTTCGAATGTCAATATATATCCAAATCGTGGTCTCCGGAATGTGTAATAATGAAAGACTTTTATTATAACTTTTCGCGTTACGAAAAAATGGGAATAGTGGGCAACAACGGTACGGGCAAATCCACATTCATAAAAATGCTGCTTGGCATGGAAAAGCCGGATGATGGCAGAATAGTGATAGGTGATACCGTAAGGTTTGGCTATTTCTCACAGGAGGGACTGCAGTTTGATGAGTCGCAGAAGGTTATAGATGTTATTTCAGACATAGCTGATTATATAGACATGGGGGGCGGACGTCATCTAACGGCATCGCAGTTTCTGCAATACTTTATGTTCACTCCAGAGCAGCAACACAATTATGTATATAAGTTGAGTGGGGGAGAGCGACGCAAACTTTACCTATGTACCGTCCTGATGCGCAATCCTAATTTTCTCGTATTGGACGAACCGACAAACGACCTCGACATCGTAACCCTTCAGATACTTGAAGAATATCTTGCCGATTTCCCCGGTTGTGTAATCGTGGTGAGTCATGACCGTTATTTCATGGACAAGGTGGTTGACCATCTGCTCGTGTTCAAGGGTAACGGAGAGATAAAAGACTTCCCCGGAAATTACTCACAATACAGGGAATGGAGTGCTTTGCAGTCGGAAAAAAGTACGACAGTTGAGACGAGACCGAAGGAAAAGGAACGCTACAGAAACGAAAGCCGGCGTAAGATGACTTATCGAGAGAAAACAGAATTTGAGCGCCTGGAAAAGGAAATAACACAACTTGAGGACGAGCAGCGCAGAATAGAAGAAGAACTATGTAGCGGGACATTGAGCGTGGCTGAACTTACGGAAAAGAGCAGGCGGCTGCCATTGCTGAAAGATGAGATAGACGAGAAGAGCATGAGGTGGCTTGAACTAAGCGAAATAGAAAATTAGGACACGCATTATGGAACAACAATATCCGTCAAGACTATTGGAAAAGGCAGTGGGAGAGTTCTCAAAGCTTCCAGGTATAGGCAGAAAGACCGCATTGAGACTTGTCCTTCATCTGCTGCGGCAAACTGAAGACGACGTGGAATTGTTTGCCAATACCATAGGAAAATTAAAAAAGGAAATAAAATATTGCAGAGTTTGCCATAACATAAGCGACACAGATGTATGTCCTGTATGTGCAGATAAACGTCGCGATACTTCTACGATATGTGTGGTGGAAAATGTGCAGGACGTGATGGCTGTAGAGAATACGCAGCAATATCAAGGATTGTATCATGTGCTTGGAGGAATTATATCGCCTATGGATGGTGTCGGACCAGGCGATATAGAGATTGAATCGCTGACAGAAAGGGTTATGAAAGGTGATGTAAAGGAAGTGATACTTGCCCTAAGCTCTACTATGGAAGGGGATACGACAAACTTCTACATATCGCGAAAGCTTGCCACATATGATGTGAAGCTTACGGTCATTGCACGTGGCATTTCGGTAGGTGACGAATTGGAATATACGGACGAGGTTACCCTGGGAAGGTCAATATTGAACAGGGTACCCTTTGATAACAATAACAGATGAAGAAAGTACAAAAAAAATTGAGTATAGCCTTTGGGCTTATCGTTGCTGTGGCAATCGTGACTGTCGCTGTCTTTGAGTTGGGAGCATTGCTTCCGGGAGGACTTACCGACGATAAGACATCGGAATTCTTGTGTATGATGTTGATGGAGCTCCTTACCATTGCATCCATTCCTGTGGCATTGCGTCTTTTCAAAACCAAAAGTATAAATAGAAAACTTGCGGAAGGAAAAGCAAATGCCCTAATATTTTGGGGAATGTTGCGGATAATGTTGCTGGGTATCCCATTGCTCGCCAATACATTATTTTATTATATGTTTATGCAGACCACATTTGCATACCTTGCCATCATATTGTTGCTGTGCCTGGCTTTTGTGTATCCGAGCATGGAGAGATGTAACCACGAGGTGAACGATATCGAAGAATAATGAGACTGACGGTAATCATAGTAAACTATAATGTAAAACATTACGTCGGGCAATGTCTGGACAGTTTACAGAAAGCTCTTGATGGCATTGAGAGTGAAATATATGTTGTGGACAATCATTCGCGTGATGATTCTGTGAGATATTTACGCCAGCGTTACAGATGGGTACACACAATAGACTGCAATCACAATCTTGGATTTGCAAGAGCAAATAATATAGCATACAAACAATCGAAAGGAGATTATGTACTGCTCATTAATCCTGATACTTTTGTCGGCGAAGACACAATAAGGATGGCTTTGGAATTTATGGATGAACATCCGAATGCAGGAGGAGCAGGCGTGAAAATGTATAATGCCGACGGTACACTTGCAAATGAGTCGAGACGAGGGTTGCCAACGCCGATGACATCTTTCTATAAAATGTGTGGCCTGTGTAACCGATTCCCGAAAAGCCGACGTTTCGGACATTACTATATGGGTTATCTCGGATGGGATAGCCCGGAACGGATAGAAGTGATAAGCGGAGCTTTTTATCTGCTACGCCGTACGGCAATAGAGAAAATAGGTACTCTGGACGAGGATTTCTTCATGTATGGAGAAGACATTGATCTCTCGTACAGATTGTTGAAAGGTGGATATGAAAACTGGTATCTGCCATATCCGATACTCCATTATAAAGGAGAGAGTACCCATAAGACATCATTTGCATATGTGCATGTGTTTTATCAGGCCATGCTTATATTTTTCAGAAAACATTATGGGCATCTCGGCTTTTGGATAACAGTACCGATAAGGACCTCGATATACTTCAGGGCATTTATAGCTTTGCTGCAAATGACACCGCACAAGATTCGCAAGTCGCTGGGGTTGGTGAATAAAAGACGTTGTGACTCCAGGTATGTATTTATTGGAAATAAACGTATGGTAGAGAATTGCATGCGTATAGCCAGAAGAAAAGGACTGACTGCAGAATTCCATCAGACAGATGACCCATATGACAGATACGGCATTGAAATAGAAGGAAATGCCACATCGATAACATATGTTGTTTATGACAATGATCTGTTTTCATATAAGCGTATGCTCGAAATGATGGCAGAGCGACCGCGTAGTAACGTTAAGCTTGGCACATTCAGCAACAGGACGCGTACAATAATAACGCCAAATGAAATAATCATGTGAAAATGAAAACACATAATTATCCACCTGTAAGATTACGTGCCATAGAACCGGAAGATCTGGATCTGCTCTATAAAATAGAAAATGATGTGGAGTTATGGGGCATAGGCAATACCAATGTTCCCTATTCGCGTTATGCGTTGCATGATTATGTGGCAAATTCATCCGAGGACATTTACGTAGACCGTCAAGTAAGACTAATGGCAGAGAATTACGATAGAGATGTCGTAGGTATTGTAGACATTGTAAATTTCGAGCCGCAACATATGCGTGCAGAAGTGGGAATTGTGATTGAAAAAAACTTCCGACGCAAGGGATATGCATGCAGTGCATTGAAACAGGTAGCTGCGTATTCGTTGAATGTACTGCATCTGCATCAGCTTTACGTTATTGTAGATATAAATAATACCCCTTCGGTAAAGCTCTTTGAAAAGATGGGATATGAAATAAAATCAGAACTCGAAGATTGGTTATACGATGGGAAAAAATATAATAAGGCTGTTCTTATGCAACTTTTTTTGTAATTTACACGATAAAAATTTGGCGGATTCGGATTTTATAATTATTTTTGCATCCGCAATCAAGAAAGGCATTGGTGCGTTAGTTCAGCCTGGTTAGAATGCCTGCCTGTCACGCAGGAGGTCACGGGTTCGAGTCCCGTACGCACCGCAATCAAATTATTCTGAATAAGACAAGCTGAAGCACCCGATTTTACATGTAAAAGTAAAATCGGGTGCTTTGCTTTATTGTGTTTTTCAAGCAGCTATAAAATTATAATAAAACTTGCATGACTGCAAGAAAAGTTGTAATTTTGCACGACATTTTAAGTATACTAAAAAATCATTATAATGAATATTTCCTATAAATGGTTAAAGGAATATGTTGATTTTAGTCTTTCTCCACAAGAAGTTTGTGATGCGCTTACATCCACAGGTCTTGAGGTAGATGCACTTGAAGAGGTTCAAAGTATCAAGGGCGGCTTGAAAGGACTATATGTCGGCAAGGTTCTCACGTGCGAAATACATCCCAATTCTGATCATTTGCATGTAACAACAGTTGATTTAGGACATGAACTTCCGTCACAGATTGTATGTGGTGCTCCCAATGTTGCGGCTGGCCAAAAGGTTATCGTAGCAGATTTGGGATGTGTATTGTATGATGGCGACAAGGAATTCGTGATAAAGAAGTCAAAACTCCGTGGAGTAGAAAGCTGCGGAATGATATGTGCAGAAGATGAAATAGGTGTTGGAACAAGTCACGATGGAATTATTGTCCTGCCAGATGATGCAAGAGTAGGTCAGCCGGCAGCAGAATATTACAATCTTGAAAGTGATTGGCTGATAGAAGTTGACATAACAGCCAACAGAGCAGATGCATTATCACATTGGGGCGTTGCACGTGATTTGTATGCTTGGCTTCGCCGTAACGGTTATCAGACAGCGTTGCACAGACCTGACTGTGAAAAATTTAAGGTAGATAATGAACGCTTGCCTATAGATGTGACAATCGAAAACAAGGAAGCTTGTCGTCGTTATGCTTGTTTGAGTATAACTGATTGTGTTGTGAAAGAAAGTCCTGAATGGCTGCAGAACAAATTAAAGGTGATAGGTCTGCGTCCGATAAACAATATTGTCGATATAACAAACTACATTATGATGGCATATGGCCAGCCCATGCATTGCTTTGATGCAGACATGGTGGCAGGCAATCATATTGTGGTAAGAACTCAGCCGGAGGGTACAAAATTTGTTACACTTGATGGTGAGGAACACACGCTTGGTGAACATGATTTGAGCATTTGTAATGCTGACGAGCCGATGTGTATTGCTGGTATCTTCGGAGGTAAGGGTAGTGGAACGTATGAAACTACGCATAATGTAGTTCTCGAAAGTGCTTATTTCCACCCAACTTGGATAAGAAAGAGTGCTCGCCGTCATGGATTAAGCACTGATGCTTCTTTCAGATTTGAACGTGGAATAGATCCCAACGGCGTTATTTACGCATTGAAGCAGGCTGCAATAATGTGCTGTGAGTTGGCAGGAGGAAAGGTATCGATGAGCATCCGCGATGAGTATCCAACGCCTATAGAAAATTCCAAGGTTGATCTTAAATACGATTATGTGAAGTCGTTGATAGGCAAGGAAATACCAAATGAAACAATTAAGGCAATATGTGAGGATTTGGAAATAAGAGTCCTTGCAGAAAATGAAGAAGGATTGCTAATTGAGGTTCCATCTTACCGGGTTGATGTACAGCGCCCATGTGATGTTGTTGAGGATATTCTTCGTATTTATGGGTATAATAACGTTGAAATACCAACACAATTGAAGAGTTGTCTTGTTGTTAAAGGTGATGAAGACCAAAAACACCGCTTGGCAGATTTGGTTAGCGAACAACTTGTCGGCTGTGGATTTAATGAGATACTGAATAATTCTTTGACTAAAGGAGCGTATTATGATAACCGTAATACATATCCTCAAGAGAACAACGTACGCATAATGAATCCGCTAAGTACGGATTTGAATGTGATGAGGCAGACACTTCTGTTTGGTGGACTTGAAAGTATAGAGCATAACGTAAAGAGAAAGAATGCTAATCTGCGTTTCTTTGAGTTTGGTAATGTTTATCACTTTGATCCGGAAAGAAAAAATGCAGATAACCCGATGTCGGCATATAAGGAAGATTGTCATTTGGCTTTGTGGCTCACAGGTAAACGTGTAGAAGGTAGTTGGGCTCACCCAAATGAAGAAACTTCTTTCTTTGAACTTGAAGCATATGTCGAAAACATTCTTTCCAGAATCGGTCTTCAGCCGGGTATGATTGTTAGGAAAAAGAGCGAGAATGACATCTTTGCTGCAGGTATAGTCCTTGAGAATAGAGGTGGCAGAAAGCTTATTGATATGGGTGTTTTGAGCAAGAAGGTTTTAAAGGAGGCCGATATTGATAATCCTGTCTATTTTGCAGAAATAAATTGGACGGCTGTCACAAAGTTGGTTAGAAAGAATAAAGTATTGTATTATGAAATAAGCAAGTATCCTTCTGTTAGTAGAGATTTAGCCCTCTTGTTAGATGCCAATATAGAATTTGCTGCGATAGAAGAAATAGCAAGACAAACAGAAAAGAAACTGTTGAAGAAAGTAGAACTCTTTGATGTTTATGAGGGTAAGAATCTTCCAGCAGGAAAGAAAAGTTATGCTGTGAATTTTATCTTGCAAGATGAGACGAAGACTCTTAACGACAAGCAGATAGATGCAATAATGAGTAAATTGATAACAAATTTAAAAAATAAATTAGGAGCAGAACTCCGTTAAAACTTACTCCAATGGGAAGAGCATTTGAATATCGCAAAGCTACAAAGCTTAAGAGATGGGGGCACATGGCCCGTACGTTTACAAAGATTGGCAAGCAGATTGCAATAGCAGTAAAGGCCGGAGGTCCGGAACCAGAGAACAACCCTTCGTTGCGTGCAATCATTGCCAATGCAAAGCGTGAGAATATGCCGAAGGACAATATTGAACGCGCTATAAAAAATGCAATGGGCAAAGACCAGAGCGATTATAAGGAAGTTACTTATGAAGGCTATGGTCCCCATGGAATAGCTGTATTTGTTGAAACACTGACGGATAATACAACCAGAACGGTAGGCGATGTTCGTTCAGTATTCAACAAGTTCAACGGAAATTTGGGAACGCAGGGTAGTCTATCTTTCTTATTCGACCATAAGTGTGTCTTTACTTTTAAAAAGAAAGATGGTCTTGATATGGATGAAATGATTTTGGATTTGATAGATTATGGCGTAGAAGATGAATTTGATGAAGATGAAGAAACTGGAGAGGTTACGATTTACGGTGATCCAAAGAGTTTCGGAGAAATTCAGAAGCATCTTGAGACAGAAGGATTTGATGTTACAGGCGCAGAGTTTACGCGTATACCCAATGATTTAAAGGAGGTTACACCTGAGGAACGCGAAACGTTAGACAAGATGATTGAAAAACTGGAAGACTTTGACGATGTGCAGACAGTGTATACAAATATGAAACCTGCTGCAGAATAAAGTATTCTCTACATATTTTTATTATAATCGTATCAGCCACAATTTATTCTGAATGGTTCTTTCTATGGAAGGAAATCTAAAATAGAATAAATTGTGGCTGATTTTATGAATGTCATTTTGCGCTTTGGTAATCTTGTTTGGTAAAAGTCTTTTGAAAGACAATGTCCTTTTTACCATTTGAAGAATAATATGTATATTTGAAGTTCAATCCAGCATCTTTATATGTTTTCAGAGATGTTGAATTCTTAAGGTTGTCCAGAAAAATCCGTCCTATTTCATCACGTTTTTCTTTTGTGTTGATATTCACATTCTCTGTAAATGTGTAATAATAGCACATGCTACGTGTGTCTTTCTCGAAAACGATGCTGTCATGGACTAAATTGTCATAAATCTTTGCCGGACAATTTTTCTTAGTATATTCTTTTGCCTCACGTGCACATCTTTCTTCCATAGTCTCTTGGCAACTTATAAATAGACAAATGGTTGCAATAAATAATATATATATCTTCATAGGTGTTTATTTTGATTTGCAAAATTAAAAAAAATCCGTGATATTATAAACAGATAGCAGATAAAAGTAAGATAGGTTGGGGCGTTGTATTATAATGTAGATTCCGTGAATTATAGATATCTGAAACACTATCATTATAGTTTCATTAACATTTTAGAAAAATCTTTACTTTAACGTGTGTT
>CAMTJK010000125.1 GCA_947072805.1 uncultured Prevotella sp. | reverse complement strand
AAAGATTTTTCTAAAATGTTAATGAAACTATAATGATAGCTATTTTATCAGTTCAACAATAGTCCTTATGCCTTTGATTTTTTCACCGGATGTCTGCTGTAAAACATGCTTGGCTTTATTGCGAGGAATAGCAACATAAGTATATCTCTCCATGACATCTATCAATCCTATTTCTTGTGAATTGAGTCCACCTATCTTACACAGGAAGCCAACAATATCGCCTTTGCTCAATTTGTCTTTCTTACCCTTGCCTATATAAAGAGTAACCATCTTGGATAGTTCCGGGTGTTTTATTGTTGGAGGCAATTCAATGTCAGCGACGTCAGTATCAATGAATCCGGGCATATCCTCATCCGGAGCGAGTAAAAAATATGTGCTGCCTTGACCATACCAACGAGCTGTTCGCCCCACCCTATGTGTGTAATCTTCCGAAGTTAGTGGCATATGATAGTGAATGATGTTATCTACCTCCGGTATGTCAAGTCCGCGTGATGCCAGATCCGTTGATACAAGGACATTAGCCGAGCTATTACGGAACTTATATAATGCTATTTCGCGTGCCTTCTGGTCGAGTCCGCCATGATAATAGCTCACAGAGAAGCCTTTTTCTTTAAGATAGTTGGCTGTTCTTTCCACACTGTCTCTGTAATTCAGAAAGACGATACTGCTATTATTTCCAAACGAACATAACAGGGCGTTCAACGTGTCAAGTTTATCTCTTGTATTGCTATATATTTTGTATTGTCTTATTCTATTTGATATGGAGTGTGCAGAATCCAAATAGTCAAGTCTTTCAGCATTTTTAAGGTCTATAAAACCGGGAATCTGTTCGGTGTCTGTAGCAGATAAGAGTATTGTACGCTTTATGTTGGGCAATTTGTTGATTAATTCAGACATTTCGTCAAAAAAGCCCATCTGTAAGCATTTGTCGAATTCGTCAATGACAAGATATCTGACATTAGACGATAAGATGTTTTCTTTATCCAGATGATCATTCAAACGTCCCGGCGTTCCGAATACGATGTGTGGGCATGTCTTTCTCAGTGCTTTATGCTCGTCCATGGCAGCGCGCCCCCCATAACAGCATAAAGACCTTATCTCTGAACGCATCTCTTTCAGTACATTGTTTGATTGCAAGGCAAGTTCTCTTCCCGGAACAACGACAATGGCTTGTATATGATTGTCATTTCCGTTAATCAATTCCATCAAAGGAAGCATGTATGCCAGGGTCTTGCCTGTGCCGGTCGGGGATAAAACTACAATATCTTTGCTCGTATTATGAGCACATTCATATACATTCTTCTGCATATCGTTCAAACTCTCGATATGCAGCTTGTTCAAAACAGCTTTTACATTCATACGCAGATGGGGCGATTATGATATAAGGGAAAATATTCCACTGGGGGTGTTGCGTTTTAACACATCCAAAGAAACATCACATCCAACAATAATACCGTATGAAGCCAGTATTGATTCTACAGTCTTACGAGCGAGTTCCGGATGGTTATTATTGTCGCTGACATGGCAAAGCCATATTTTCTTAAGCTTCTCGGACATGTTTTCTGCCAAAGCCTTGCCACATTCGGCATTACTTAAATGTCCTTTGTCACTAAGTATCCTTTCCTTAAGCCTTAAAGGATAAGGTCCCCTCATAAGCATTTCGTGGTCGTAATTAGCCTGGATGACAAGAAATGTTGCTTTGTTAATATAGGTTTTTATCTCGTCTGTAATATATCCGGCATCCGTTATAACACAGAAAACATCATCTTTATATTCAATAGCATATCCCACATTATCCGTGCTGTCATGCGGAACGCCAAATGGAGTAACCTTGAATTCACCAATCTGATAGGAAATGTTTTTTTCTATGTAACGTTTACATTCGTTCTTTATCTTCTTCTGAACACAGAAATTACGCAATATTCCCTCGTGAACAAGAGTAGTGGTAAATACCGGCAGATTGAATTCAGTGCTCAAACAGCCGACACTTTTCACATGGTCTGCGTGATCGTGGGTAATAAGTATGTTGTGGATGGATGATAAAGGAATTCCGTAATCTTTAAAGTGCTTCTTTATGGCTCTTATTCCAATACCTATATCTATAAGTAATCCGTCTGTTTCAGTATATAAAAAATAGCAGTTGCCGCTACTTCCGCTGCCAAAGGATATAAAATTCAGCATTTTGATTATAGTTTTGTGCAAAAGTAAGAAAAAACCATGTGATAACCAAAGGAAATTCGTTATCTTTGCGACTTATACATTATGAGCCTGCCATTATTTTATAATTATGAGACGTCTTTTCCTACTTATTGTCATTATGCTTCTTTGTATAGCATGCTACGACAGCCGCGATATAAAAGAAGATATAAAGCAAGAAATCACTTCTTTCTCAAATTATTATTTTAATTATGAATATAAGAATGCAATAGATTATGTGACTCCGGATAGTAGGAAGTGGATAATATATGTTGCTTCAAACCTAAGTGATGATGATATTGAGGCTTTAAATACGAAGACAGCTCCTGCTGTTACTGAAATAACAGATTTGACATATAACGAATATGATTCAACAGGTATTGTTGTTGTGGCTGTTAAAAACTATATGGCTTTTGATTCGATAGGTGTAACTGGACATATTGCAGACGAACAGATATATAGAATACCTTTCGTCCGTTACGAGAACAGGTGGAAAATCAAAATGGAAGCCCCACTGCGAAATGAAAAGTCAGATCGCGACTGAGGCGCGGATGAATTACCGGATAATGTCCGTGGTTGTCCTCATATGCAGGATTTATGGCTTTCATGCCAAAATCAAATCGTAAGATGAAGTAATCGAAATTAAATCTCAAGCCCCAACCATAACTAACGGCTATTTGTTGCAGGAAATCTTTGAAGCTGAACTGTCCTCCGGGTTGCTCCTCGTATTCTCTTATCGTCCATATATTACCGGCATCTACAAACAAGGCACCGTTCAATTTCCAAAACAAATGGGCTCTATATTCCATGTTTAAGTCAAGCTTCATGTCTCCTGTTTGATTTATAAAGTCGATATTGCCATCTTTCCCTACAAATTTGCCAGGTCCCAGACCTCTCACGCTCCATCCTCTTACGCCATTTGCACCTCCGGAGAAGTATCTCTTCTCGAATGGCAAAATGGTACTGTTTCCATAAGGATATGCTATTCCCAACCCAACATGAAGAACAAGAGCATTGTTATAGTCAAAACGAATGTTGTGCGTATAGTCAATGTCACCTTTTACATATTGTGCAAAGGCTATATTGAACAGTTTGTACATTCCGAGCTCATTTTTCTTGAACTTGAACATATTGGCACCTGCATTCAGTAGATTGCCGGCTGTTTCCACATTTGTCTTTATCGCATAGCGCCCGTTGTTATATGAAAATCCTGCGCCGAATTTCATGATAAACAAATCTTCATAATTATAACGAAGTATGGCATTGCGGTTTCCCGAATTATCCAAATAGTCTTCTCTGAACTTTCTGGATATCCATGGCATGAATACATAATTAAGGTCTAACAAGTCTACCTGATATCTGTCGTGGTGGTTTACATCATTCCATTTATATTTCCATGCCAACGATAAGACTCGCCTGTGATATTCCGGTCGGTTCTGAAGATCATACAACAACGACACTTCTGATGTGGCAGTGTTTCTTCTTCTGAATCCTTTTGGTATGAATGGAGCTATGAAACGAGGGAACATTAGCCTTGTTTCGACACTGTATTCTTCAAAATTTTCATTTGAATAGCCCTCAAGTCCTTTTATGGCTTCATAAGCTCCTCGTAACTCAATGCTGAACACCTCAGAGCCTCTGAATAAATTTCTGTTCTGATAAGTCAATGTGGCAGCTGCGCCCAAATCTCCGGCAGTGTTTGTTCCTTCCGGTTGAAAACTGATGGTGCTTGGCTTGTTTGTGCTTATTTGAATATTGCAGTCAAGCAGGTTTGTTTCCGGTATTTCCTTGAAACTTATGTTTGTGTATTTTATTGCTTGAAGCCGCCCGAAGTGATTGTAGGTTTTCTGTAAATTCCGGGTTGAATATAGATTGTCTTTGTTTATAAAGGTGTTGTTTTGTAAAACTCTTCTTCGAAGATGTATTACTGAATCTTCCACATCGCCACTTGAATAAGTAATGTTCTGTATTTTATAACAGGTATGTAAAGTATCATCAATGTGTTTGGTCCTGTAAGGGTGAAGAGTAAGGGTTACATCAATGGTGTTTGAGCCACGTACCGTGTCGGCTTTGTATGAAATAAAGTCCTTGTGGAATTTATAATATCCATTATTTTGGATTATATCAGTAATACGTTTTCTCTCTCGGTCGAGGTTGTCCACGTTAAACTTCATACCTGATTTTAATCCCTGGTTATTAACATCTTTCATATTCAGTAACCTGGCAATAACGGAGTCCTGTATGTCGTAATACACATTTTTTATATAATATGACTTACCGGGATGAAGAATATATGTTACATCCATCCTATTTGACTTACTTGTCCTAAGCACATCAACATAAGCTCCAAGGTATCCCTTGTTCCTTAGTTCGGCGGTAAGATCGAGCGATGATTGTATTGTGCGGATTGAATCGTATAAAACAGGGGCTTCACCAATCTTCTTCAACACTCTGTTTGCCCATTTCATTGTATCTCTTCCTGATAAAGAATATGTGGCAAGTGGTATTTTTAGTGCAGAGAACCAGCGAGAATTGCCTTTTTGTCTGACGTATGATTTAAGCTGTCCGGTATTGATATCTTTGTGCTTTTTTTCTGTTACGACATCCACATCATCAAGAAGAAAACATCCCTCAGGAACATATTTAGTTACTGAGCATGATGCAAATATAAGTGCACATATTATTATATAGAGATATTGGCAATAACGCACATTCTTAATTATTTGGGTTGCAAAGTTAAAACATTATTCGTAACTTTGCTGAATATTTAATGACTTTTTGCATAAACAACCATTCAATGCTAAGCAAAAATACAATAAAACTCATACGTTCGTTGGAATTGAAAAAAAACCGACGCAAGACAGGATTGTTTGTTGCGGAGGGACCGAAAGTAGTCTGCGAACTGATAAATTCATATAATCCTAATTTGATAATAGCGACCAAAGAATGGATTTATAACCATACCGTTCTGTTAGATAAAGTAACAAAACAAATAAATCAGAGATGTACCGTGATAGAAGTAACCGAGGAGGAACTATCTAAAGCCAGTTTTCTGGTACATCCACAACAGGTAATGGCATTGTTCCATATTAAGAATACACTTCTCTCTGATCTATCACTTCTTGAAAACAAGTTGTCTCTCGCATTGGATGGAGTTCAGGACCCGGGTAATTTAGGAACAATTATTCGTATTGCAGATTGGTATGGAATAGATAACATTATTTGCAGTTACGATACTGCAGATGTATATAATCCCAAGGTTGTTCAAGCAACTATGGGAAGCATAGCAAGGACAAATGTAATTTATACAGATCTTGCGAAACTGTTAGATGATATCAGTACGTCTTTTCCTGTATATGGAACTTTCCTTGACGGTAACAATATTTATAGAGAAGAACTAAGCTCCACCGGTATAATTGTCATGGGCAATGAGGGTAGCGGCATATCATCTGCGATACGTGATAGAGTTACAAAAAAAATTCTTATTCCTCGTTTTCGCTCTGGGGAATGTGCCGAGAGTCTTAACGTCGCGATTGCAACAGCAATTACATGTGCAGAATTCAAACGCAGATTCGATAATCGGCTCTGAACTTATACACAGAAAAAAGGGAATCCATCTTCACAGACAGATTCCCGTTAGGAAAATGATAAATATAGATTAAAATTACTAGTTGTACGACACAAAGGTATAGATATTATTCCATTACGCAAAACAATAATGGCGTTTTTTACTTACCTTTTTCAATTTTTCACTAAACAGTCTCGTTTTTCACTTTTCATAATATATAAGACTTTATTGTTTACTGAAAAGGAAGAGCTGATATGATGAGCTGTGCTTATTCAAAGTTTTGCAGTTCCATATATATGCGTTGTATGGGTAATCCCATAACATTAAAGTAGCTTCCTGACAATTCGGTCACACCAATGTAACCTATCCATTCTTGAATACCGTAAGCACCTGCCTTGTCATATGGGTGATATGTATTTATATAGTAATCGATTTCCTCCGGTGTCAGTTTCTTAAATGTAACATCTGTTGAAACCTTAAATCTTCGTTGCTGGTCTTTACTTGTGAGACATACTCCTGTAACCACATGATGTGTTCGGCCACTAAGTTTTAAAAGCATTTTGGTTGCCTCTTCTTTATCCGATGGTTTGCCGAGAACTTCTTTATCTGATATCACTACAGTGTCTGCCGTAATGATAAGATCATTATCTTCCATTATTGCACAGTTTGCCTGTGCTTTTTTTGATGCAAGATATAAAGGCACTTCATCGGGAGAAAGCTCATCTTTTGTAAAAGACTCATCCACATCATCAGCTACTCTTACTTTATAATCAATCCCCAAGCCGGCAAGCAGTTCTTTACGTCGAGGAGAATTGCTTGCCAATATAATATTGTATTTCTTTAAATTCTCAAACATCACCATCCAAATGCCTTTTCATTTTTGAGCCATTTCCCCTGTGCTCTCAACACTTGTTCGATAACATCTCTACCGCATCCATAGCCACCTTTCTTATCGCTGATATATATACTTATGGCCTTTATGTCAGATGTAGCATCGGCAGGACAACAAGGACAACCGCAACGTTTCATAACTTCATAGTCCGGTATGTCATCACCCATGTATAGTATTTCGTCATCATTTAATTTATACTGTGCCAAAAAATCTTCATAAGCTTTTATCTTTACTGCACAATTCATATAAATGTCTTTTACGCCAAGATTCTCATATCTGGTACGTACACTCTGAGTATTTCCTCCGGTTATAATGGCTATAGTGAGCCCACTCTTACAAGCGAGCTGTATAGAATATCCGTCTTTTATGTTAACAGTCCGCATCGGTTCGCCAGATGGATGCAGATTGATGGTTTCAGCACTTAATACTCCATCAACATCAAAAATGATGGCTCTTATTTTATTTAAATCGTAGTTTATCATCTATTTGGGCTTTTTTATGAATACTCATACTCATTCGTTCATAAATGTCTTTTAACAATGGTTCTGCCTCCAACATCGTACTTTGATTGTGGATGACATTCTTGTCATATCTTACAGCCGGTCCGGTTTGAGCTTCTACCGGTGGTATTTCATGTATCTTTGATATTGTTTCGTCTATCAAAGGATACATTACACTGAATGGGATATTGTGCTCCGCAAGTATATCTGATGATATTGCAAAACAATGATTTACAAAGTTACATGTGAAAACAGCTGCCAAATGCAGGTATTTTCTATCGTCAGATGATAAGTATCTTACTTTATTGCTAATACTTTCAGCAAGTTCTGTAATGACATTCTGTGCATAATCATCGCCAGCCTCTATAAAACAAGGTATGGTAGAAAAATCAATGTCTCGTCCTTTAGTGAATGTTTGCATTGGGTAAAGTACACCAAAATGTGTAGCCACTGTAGCAAAAGCATCCATCGGAATGCTTCCGGCGGTATGTATAAAAACCTTCTGCTCCCTACCCTTGCAGATTTGGGGTATTAAATCAGATAATACCGAGTCGGAAACGGCATATATATATATATCCGCATCATATGTAAGGGTTGAAATATCTGTTGTCGGCTTTCCCCCTGTTGTCATAGCTAAGTACGATGCCGATTCTATTGTTCTACTGTATACTTGTACGATGTCATGCCCGGCGGCATATAAAGCTTTAGCAAGATGTGTTGCAAGACGACCGGCACCAATAAATACAATTTTCATTCGGCTTTTCAGTACTTATTTATATGAACATTCTCCCATTTCAACTTGTCTTCATTTTGAGGTTTGCGCTCATCCGACTTCTCACCTACTGCCAATATACACAATACTTCCATATTTTCCGGAATATTCAGTATTCCCCTTATTACAGTAGAGGCCGGTGTTCCATCACTCAAGCCTCTGCCTCTCATCTGAATCCAGCATGTACCCAAGCCAAACTCTTCAGCCTGGTATTGCATTGATATTGCAGCAATTGAACCATCTTCTATCCAGCAATCATTTACATTAGGATCTCCCAGTACGACAATGGCAACCGGAGCATTTTTAAGGAACTGGGATCCCATATCTTTGGCATCTGCCAATTTTTCAATGTCTGATTTATTATCGACTATAATAAAATGCCAATTACGCTGACCTTTTGATGTTGGCGACATCAGGGCTGCCCTCATTATAATGCGGAGAACGTCTGCATCAAGTTCCTTTTCTGTAAATTTACGGTGGCTTCTACGTATTTGCACCAATTTTGTAAAGTCTGTCATATTTATTTTCTAATTATTACGTCTAATTATGATTGTGCTGCGATTTTATAAAAACTTTATTTTTCTATAGGTGCAGCATATCTCATTACAAAGGTAAGATATTTATGACTAAAATATCTATAGTACGTTGGTTTTTTAAGAAAAAGTTTAGTATTTTTGCGCTATGAGAAAGCCGGCAGCAAAGATAATTACAAGCAGTTGTGACTTGCCAGAATTTGAAAGCCGAAGCTTCTTCCACAGCAAGTCTCTATTCCTGCTGTACGAACAAACGCCGCGACAAAAGCCCTACATGGTCGTTCTTGAGACTGATGACGGTGAGATTGTCGGGCATTTGCTTGCTGTTGTCAGATATCGGTTATCTCTTTTCCCTCCCTACATTTATTCCCACTGCAGAATTTACGGAGAAGGTGAGTATATAAAATGTGATATGTCAGCAAATGACCTCTTCGGTATTGCGTTGAGAGCACTCACCCGTAAGTTGCACAACAGAGTGCTATACATGGAACTAAGCAATCTTAGTACAAAAATGTTTGGATATAAGTTGTTGCGTGAGAATCAGTATTTCCCAATACAGTGGATGGGTATTCACAATTCATTACACAGTAAAGATCCGAAAGAGCGACTGTCAGAAAAGATGCTTAAACGTATTGACAACGCGTACCACAAGGGGGTGGAAACCATAGATGCAGAGAGCGAAGAAGATATATATGAATTTTTCCGTCTTCTTAAAGAACACAACAGGTTTAAGTACAGAAGATATATTCCTGACATAATATTCTTCAAGGAACTGCAAAAAAGTGGAAACGGTCGTCTGTTTGTTACCAAATACAAGAATAGAATTATCGGTTGTTGTGCCTGCGCTTTTTCCGAGGGAAATGCCTTTTTGTGGTATTCAGCTTTCCGTAGAAAGAGTTTTATTATGTTACATCCAGACACCGTAACCATATGGCACGCCATAATGTATGCTCACAAAAACGGTTATGCTCACATTGAGTTTATGGATGTTGGCCTTCCATTCAGAAAAAATCCCTTCAGAGAGTTTATTCTGCGTTTCGGTGGCAAGCCTGTAAGTACCTATCGATGGTTCCGCTTTTCTTTCAAGTGGCTTAATTCCATATTTTCCTGGCTTTATCGTGATTAGTTGGTCATACAAGTCGGAACTAACGATTCGGTATTTTACAATACGTATAACATTTATTTACTTTTATGAAAAATGTTTACTTTAACGTGTG
>CAMTJK010000124.1 GCA_947072805.1 uncultured Prevotella sp. | reverse complement strand
ACTTCAAGCGTTTTACAGGCAAATCACCCAAGAAAATCGATGAGTAAAGTGGGTGTTTTTCAGCGTGAGGGATTTGGAGGGAGGAAAATAATGTGCTAACCTTGCAGTAGCGAAACAGCCGTTTCGCTACACAACCACCACATCATTTGCACAATATGAGATTTTTTGACCGGCTCAGCAATGCCTGTCACTCCTCGATGTGTAGAGCCCTCTCATACGTCAATGCATTATCCCTGAAGAAAGATTTGGTAGTGCGGAAGATGTGTTCTATTTCGTAGTGGAACGAGCGTATACGTAGCACGTCGATGGCTTCGTCATCAAGCGATGTCGCGTAGGCGCAGAAGCCGTCGAGCATTTCCTCTTGATATACGACGTCGGTGTTTATTGCCATCTCTATCTTGATGGCGCGCTCTCCATTTTTTGTCTTGTGTGTGGTGGTGACATAGTGGTGCGGATCTTGCTGCGACTGCCGTGATTTAGTCAGCTTGTTTTGTACATTTTTCCGGGCTTTGGCGAGATTTTCAGCTCGTTTATGCTTGAGATACATTGCAAAGTCGTGATCGTAGGTGACGATGATGCGTTCGGGGCGTTTGGCATCGCCGGAGCCTTTCATCACGATTACCTCTTTATAATATAACAAAAAATAAGTGTAGTTCTTAAACTTTTTCCGTAATGATACGTCATACTTTGGAAATGAGAATCAAACAAGACAAGATGAAAAAGCTACTTATGCTGATTGCCATAGCCACGGCAACACTGTCAGCCTCTGCACAACGTGCCATCACAGGTACAATAATAGAAAACGACTCGAAAGAACCATTGGCTCTGACCACCGTTCAACTGCTGCGCAACGACAGCACACTGGCGGCAGGAGGAGTGACAGCCGACAACGGTTCGTTCAACATAAAGGCTCCGGCCAACGGTCAGTATATATTAAAGGTATCGAGCGTGGGATTCAAGCCCTATACACGCGCCATCAAAATTGCCGACAACAAGGATGTGGCTGTAGGCACCATTCCACTGTCGGTAGATGCTATCATGTTGAAAGGAGCCGTGGCAAAAGGACAAGCAGTAAAGGTAACTCTGAAAGAAGATACCTTTGTATATAATGCTGCCGCCTACCGCACGCCCGAAGGTTCTGTAGTGGAGGAGCTTGTGAAAAAGCTGCCCGGAGCACAGGTGGACGACGATGGCAAGATAACAATCAACGGCAAAGAGGTGAAAAAGATTCTCGTGGACGGAAAGGAATTTATGACAGGTGACACCAAAACGGCAATGAAGAACCTGCCGACATCTATCATCGACAAGATAAAATCGTACGACGAGAAGAGCGACCTTGCACGTATGTCGGGCATAGACGACGGAGAGGAACAGACTGTACTCGACTTCGGGATAAAGAAAGGCATGAACCGCGGATTCATGACAAACAACGACCTCGGCATAGGCACCGAAGACCGATACTCGGCACGTTTGATGGCGGCACAGATGAACAGCAAGATGAGACTTATAGGACTGTTCAACGCCAACAACGTAAACGACATGGGATTTCCAGGAGGTGGTGGCGGCGGACGCTTCGGCGGCGGTCGCCAGGGACTTACAGCCACAAAAATGGCAGGAGTAAACTTCAACTACGAAGAAAAGAACAAGCTGAAGCTGGACGGTAGCGTGAGATGGAACCACAGCGACGGCGATGCGTGGTCGCGTTCTTCGAGCGAAAACTTCGTAAGCACCACCGGTTCGTTTGGCAACAGCATCAACCAAAGCTACTCACGCAGCAACAGCTGGAACTCACAAATGAGAATAGAATGGATGCCTGACACCATGACAACGATTATGTTCCGCCCTAATTTCACCTACTCCACAAACGACGGCACATCGACAAGCAGGTCGGGCACCTACAACGTAGACCCGTATCTCTACGTAACAGACCCGCTCGCACTGGAGGCACTCACACTTTTCAGCAACGACTCGATGATGGTAAACAGCCGAAACAACGGCTCGATAAGCTACAGCGACAGCAAGCAGGTGGGCGGTACACTGCAATTCAACCGCAAGCTGAGCACAACGGGACGTAACCTCACGCTGCGTCTGAGAGCCAACTACAGCGAATCGGAAAGCAACAGCCTCTCCACAAACAACGTTCACCTGTATCAGAAAAAGAATTATCTGGGACAAGACTCCACCTACCAGACCAACCGCTACAACCTAACGCCCAAAAAGAATTATACCTATGCGGCGAAAATCACGTACAGCGAGCCAATAATGAAAGCCACATTCCTGCAATTCACCTACGAATTTCAGTATAAATACACAAAGAGCGACCGTTCCACTTATAACTTCAGCAATCTCGGAGAAGACTATTTCAGCGGTCTGTTTCCTCAATACCGCACATGGGACGACTATCTTGCACGACTCGAAAATCCTTATTACGACTATCTTGACAGCGACCTAAGCCGCTTCTCTGAATATAAGAACTATATTCACGACATAGAAGTGATGTTGCGAATAATACGCAAGGCTTACAACCTAAGCGTTGGCGTGACGCTGATGCCGCAAAAGACGCACTTCGTGCAACGCTATCAGGGACACAACGCCGACACCGTGCGCACGGTAACAAACATTACGCCTACTGCCGACTTCAGATGGAAGATTTCAAAGGTGAGCCAGCTGCGCTTCAACTACCGCGGAACGACAAGCCAGCCAGATATGACCGACCTGCTCGACATTACCGACGACAGCAACCCGCTGAACATTACTAAAGGTAATCCGGGACTGAAGCCCTCTTTCACAAACACGCTCTATATGCGTTACAACAACTACATACAGAGCCACCAGCAGGGCATGGGCGCCAACATTAACTTCTCTACCACAAGCAACAGCATCAGTAACAAGGTAACATACGACCCCGTAACGGGCGGACGTACCACACAACCGGAAAACATTAACGGCAACTGGAACATTAAGGGCGACATGTTCTATAACATTGCCATAGATACGACAGGCTATTTCAACGTAAATACCACCACCGGCGCCGGCTACACGAACAGCGTGGGATATCTTGATCTGCATCGCGACGGCAACTCGGTGAAAAGCACGACAAAATCGACAAGCATTTACGAACGCCTTGCTGCAAGCTACCGCAACGAATGGATTGAATTCGAACTGAACGGAAGTTTCCAGTATTCTCACTCAAGCAACAAACTCCAGCCTACAAGCAACCTCGACACGTGGCGATTCTCATACGGTTTCAATACCAATGTCACCATGCCGTGGGGCACTACATTGTCTACCGACCTCAACATGAACAGCCGACGCGGATACAGCGACGCATCACTCAATACCAACGAGCTTATATGGAACGCACAGATAAGCCAAAGCTTCCTGAAGGGCAAGTTGCTCACCGTCTCGCTGCAATTCTATGACCTGCTGCACGAACAGTCGAACCTGAGCCGCACCATCGATGCCATGAGCAGACGCGACACGGAGTATAACTCAATAACCAACTACGCCATGTTGCACGTTATATACCGCATGAACCTGTTCGGAACAAAGGAGGCACGACAAGGTATGCGCATGGGATCCGGCGGCGATGGATCCGGCGGCGAGCGCCAGAGAGGTTCACGTGGCGGAGGCGGACGCTCGGGAGGCGGCTTCGGCGGAGGTGGCTTCGGCGGCGGAGGCAGGTTCTGATGCCAACGATACGCTGCAAAGCTTTCCACAAAATAACAGACAAAACAAAGCCTTCCGATATGATAAAACAGTAATTGTTGCTGTAATTCGGCTTTTTTCACTACATTTGCACAGTTAAAACAGCGTAAGATGAAGACAATTTCGACTTTTCTGATAATCTTAACCGCAGCATGCATCATATCATCCTGCAGCGGGAAAAAGACCGACGACAACATAATAACAAAAAGAATAGAAAAGAAAGCACCCTCGGCTCCAATAAAAATGCAGGAGTATGAACAGACAAAAGAGGTGGATTGGCTCAACAATACATACATATGTAAAATAGAACGCACGCCTGATGACAGCCTTGAAATGGTGAAAGATGAGAACGGGCAGCTCTTTGTGGACAACAGGATAAGCCTTGCCGTGAAACGGAATGACGGTAGCGTCTTCTTCAAACGTACTTTCACAAAGAAAGATTTCAGCTCCTATCTTGATGACGACTACCGGAACACAGGCATTCTCGAGGGTTTGGTGTTCGACCGCGCTGAAGGCTCCGACCTTTACTTCGCCGCCAGCGTAAGCCATCCGCAGACCGACGAATACATTCCACTCGTTGTAAGGCTTAACAGGATGGGCAACGTGGAAATATCACGCGATACACAACTCGATATAAGCGCAATAGAAGAGGAAGATATATAATTCCGAAACGAGAATAATCCCGAACAAAAACAAAACCACTTTTACGCCAATAGGATAAAAGTGGTTTTGTTTTTGTTCGGGATTAAAACTAAAACACAGGAGCTGAAATCATCTTCCACTTCCTTCCAAACTCATACATATCCGGAAAGACAACAGAAGCATTCTCGTCCATCAGCATCTTATCCGGCAGCGGACCTGTGTTCACTGCCACCGTGAATATACGGGCGGCGACGGCTGCACGCACGCCGAGCGGTGCATTTTCTACTACAATAGCCTCCCACGGATTTACTCCCGCCTTCTGTAATCCCTTGAGATATGGCTCCGGATGGGGCTTGCCGCGAGTGACATCGAAACTCGAAACGATAAGCTCGGGCTGTACAAGACCTTGAAAATCCGTTACCAGCTTGTCCAGTAGCGAGCGTTGCCCACTGCCTGTTACTACAACAATCTTCAATCCGTCGGCCTTTATCTGCTTCTGCAAACTGACAACGCCCTCCATCACCTTTGCTTCAGGGCACGAAGAGAACGCCTGCGACTTCTTTTCGTACAAGCTCTGTGCCTCCTCCAATGATATTTCGCGTCCCCATTGCTGTCTTGTAAGCAGTCTGATGGTTTCAACGCCCCTCATTCCCTCATATCGGTAGGCATCTTCCGGCTTCATGTCTATACCGTTCTGTGTCATAGCCTCATGCCAGCTGTGGGCGTGATTGGGCATCGAATCATATAGCACGCCATCCATATCAAAAAGCACGGCTTTGGGATTGAATGTCGCAAAGCCGTGCTTCTCCATATATTTCCTTTTCTCTTCAGTATACATTATTATATATTTGTTTACGTAGTATGATAAAGTGCATGACAACGGGCAATCCGTAATAGCGGCTTGCCCGTTGTCTCAGCTGTCAGTTATCCATTTCAGGATTATGCTTCCTTAGCCAGTCTTTCCTTGATAGCCTTGCTGTCGGCCTCATAACCGGGCTTGTCGAGCAGGGCAAACATATTCTTCTTGTAAGCCTCAACACCCGGCTGGTTGAACGGATTGACGCCGAGTATGTTGCCGCTGATGCCGCAGGCAATCTCGAAGAAGTATATGAGCTGACCGATATAGTATTCGTTCAGTTCGGGCACGCTGATGCGTATATTCGGTACGCCGCCATCCACATGAGCGAGGCGTGTTCCGAGTTCAGCCATCTTGTTTACCTCATCCACACGTTTGCCTGCCAGGAAGTTCAGACCGTCAAGATTTTCATCATCGTTGGGGAACAGCAGGTTACGGTTGGGTTGCTCTACGCTTATCACTGTCTCGTATATTGTGCGTTCGCCCTGCTGAATCCACTGTCCCATGGAGTGCAGATCGGTTGTGAAGTCGCACGAAGCGGGGAATATACCCTTGCCATCCTTGCCCTCGCTCTCTCCGAAGAGCTGTTTCCACCATTCGCTGATGAAGTGCAGTTTTGGCTGATAATTCACCATTATCTCTATCTTCTTGCCTGCCTCGTTGTACAGACCGTTACGTACGGCAGCATATACGGCTGCGGGATTCTCTGCAAAAGGCACGTCCTTGCCGCATGCCTTCTCCATGTCGGCGGCTCCGTTCACGAGCTTTACTATGTCAAATCCTGCGCATGCTATTGGCAGTAGACCCACCGGAGTAAGCACCGAGAAGCGTCCGCCCACGTTGTCGGGTATTATGAATGAGGTGTAACCCTCCTTGTCGGCGCAGGTACGTGCAGCACCTTTCTTTGCGTCCGTAACGGCAACAATCACCTTTCGTGCCTCTTCCTTGCCGCGCTGCTCCTCACACTGTTTCTTGAGCAGACGGAAGGTGAGTGCCGTTTCGGTTGTTGTACCAGACTTAGATATGTTGATTACGCCGAATTTCTTTCCCTTCAGGTAGTCGGTGAGTTCAGCGAGGTAGTCTTCTCCTATATTATTTCCAGCAAAGAGTATTGTCGGGTTTGCCTTATC
Organism: uncultured Prevotella sp.; assembly: GCA_947072805.1. GTDB lineage: Bacteria > Bacteroidota > Bacteroidia > Bacteroidales > Bacteroidaceae > Prevotella. The sequence goes on along the minus strand of CAMTJK010000124.1, from coordinate 3,528 downwards.
ACCCACGAGCCATGCAAATGAATTGCCGAGAGCCTCTATTACGGCGCGCGCACCGAGATAGCTGCCTCCGATACCTGCCACCACCACTACTTCGCAGTTGTTGCGCAGAGTGTCGGCACAGTTCTGTATCTCCTTCAGAAACTCGGGAGTGATAGACGACGGCAGATGGAGCCATCCGAGGAAGTCGTTACCGGGGCATGTTCCGTTTTCGAGCGCTTCTTGCGCAGCCTTTACCTGTGGTTCATACGCTTCAACCGCGCCCTTGTTCAGGAATTGTGCGGCTTTCGTAATGTCTAAGCTGATATTTTTCATAATTATTTTATATTGGTTTGGTTATTATCTGAACGAATCTGTCAGCAGTTTTATTTCTATCTGTGGGCTTATGCGCTCATACAGAATGTTGTATACGGCATCAAGAATAGGCATGTTTACGTGCATGTGCCGGTTTATCTCCTTCATACATTTGGTTCCGAAATACCCCTCGGCAATCATTTCCATCTCTATCTGTGCGCTCTTTACGCTGTAGCCCTTGCCTATCATGGTGCCGAACGTGCGGTTGCGCGAGAAGTTGCTGTATCCCGTGACGAGCAGGTCGCCAAGATATACCGAGTCGTATACATTGCGTTCCAGCGGATGTACTGCCTGCAGGAATCTCGACATCTCCTGTACAGCATTTGCCATGAGCACAGCCTGGAAGTTGTCTCCAAACTTCAATCCGCTGCATATTCCGGCAGCGATGGCATATACATTCTTCAGCACCGACGAATACTCTATTCCTATCACGTCGCTGCTGGTCTTTGTCTTTATATATTCGCTGCCGAGTACATCAGCAAATGCCTGTGCCTTTTCTCTGTCGCCGCATCCCACAGTGAGATAAGACAGGCGTTCGAGTGCCACCTCTTCGGCATGTGACGGTCCGCCGAGACATGCCAGGTTCTCATTAGGCACGTCATATACTTGATGAAAATATTCGGAGACGACAAGGTTCTCGTCGGGCACAATGCCCTTTATGGCGGTTACGACAAACTTGTCCTTTATTCTGTTGCGCAGTTTGCGCATGTGGTTTTTCACGTATGGTGACGGCGTTACGAACACGAGCGTATCGTAGTTTTCCACTATGCGGTTGATGTCGCTTGAGAAGAAAATCTCGTCGATATTGAATCTTACGCTCATCAGGTAAGCAGGGTTATGTCCGAGCCGCTTGAAGTCTTCAATCCTGTCGTCACGTCGCATATACCATCCGATGTGATGCGTGTGTCCTACAATTATCTTTGCGATAGCTGTTGCCCAGCTACCGCCTCCGATAATTGCTATTTTTCCACAATCAAACATAATCTATGACTGAAGGTTGAATTACAGGGTTGATGTTGTGTGGCGTATCAGTATGTCGTGCCGCCACACTCTTGTTCAATTGTTTGCTTTCTCAATCCATGCAGCGAACTCATCAACCTTGGGGTTGTCGAGACCGAGCTTGTATTTCTTGTTCACTCCGCACGCATCCTGCTGTAGTTTCTGCGGATTTACATCCTTTATGTCGGATATTAGGTAATAGCCGCACTTGTTGAGCACGGGTACCCACTCTTCGGGCACTCCCAGTGCTGTCCATTCTGCCACTGTGCTGCGCGGCGACTTCTTTTCAGGCTTCATTTGCGGGAAGAAGAGCACCTCCTGTATGTATGTCTTTCCTGTCATGAGCATTACGAGGCGGTCTATTCCTATGCCTATGCCGCTGGTGGGTGGCATGCCGTACTGCAATGCGCGCAGGAAGTCCTGATCTATTATCATAGCCTCGTCGTCGCCCTTGTCGGCAAGACGCATCTGTTCCTTAAACCTCTCCTCCTGGTCTATCGGGTCGTTGAGTTCCGAATAGGCGTTGGCCAGTTCCTTGCCGTTTACCATCAGTTCGAATCGCTCGGTAAGCCCTGGTTTTGAACGGTGCATCTTGGTAAGCGGCGACATTTCCACAGGATAGTCTGTGATGAAGGTGGGCTGTATGAACGTGCCCTCGCAGAATTCTCCGAATATCTCGTCTATGAGCTTGCCCTTGCCCATGGTGTCGTCTATCTCCATGTTGAGTTTGCGGCATACGTCGCGTATTTCGTCTTCCGACATGCCGTTAAGGTCATATCCGGTCTTCTCTTTTATGGCATCGAGTATAGGCAGACGGCGGTAGGGTGCCTTGAAGCTTATTATCTGTCCGTCTATTTCGCGTTCTGGCTTGCCGTTTACAGCTACGCATACCGTTTCGAGAAGTTTCTCTGTGAACGACATCATCCAGTTATAGTCCTTGTACTGCACGTATAGTTCCATGCAGGTGAACTCCGGATTGTGGTTGCGGTCCATGCCCTCGTTGCGGAAGTTCTTGCCTATTTCATATACACCCTCGAAGCCTCCCACTATCAGTCTCTTCAGATACAGTTCTGTAGCTATGCGCATGTACATGTCGGTGTTGAGCGCATTGAAGTGAGTGATGAACGGGCGGGCGCTTGCTCCTCCTGCAATGGCCTGCAGTGTGGGTGTCTCCACCTCGGTATATCCTGCCTCGTCGAGCACTTTGCGTATGGTGCGTATTACCGTGGCGCGGCTCAGGAACGTATCCTTCACGCCATCGTTCACTACGAGGTCCACATATCGCTGGCGATAGCGCAGTTCCGGGTCATCAAACTTATCGTATGCCACGCCATCCTTGTATTTTACGATGGGCAGTGGCTTGAGGCTCTTGGAAAGCAGTGAGAGTTCTTGTGCATGGACAGAAATTTCGCCTGTCTGCGTACGGAAGGCATATCCTTTTATTCCTATGAAGTCGCCGATGTCCATGAGTTTCTTGAACACCTTATTATATAAGTCTTTATCTTCTCCCGGACAGATATCGTCGCGTGTGATATATACCTGTATGCGTCCTTTCGAGTCCTGCAGCTCTGCAAAACTTGCTTTTCCCATTACGCGGCGGCTCATCAGTCTTCCTGCTATGCACACCTGTCTGGGTTCGCCCTCGTCGGAGAACTCATTCTTTATGTCAGTAGAAAAAGCATTGGTTGGGTATTCGGCTGCCGGATATGGGTCTATGCCCATTTCGCGCAACTCTGCCAGGCTTTGGCGACGGCCAATTTCCTGTTCACTTAACTCTAAAACGTTCATATTTTATCAAAAAAGATTCTGTTTGGGTGCAAATTTACTAAAATAATCCGAATAGGCACGCTTTTTACTCCTATTATTTCACGTGTGTAGACATGTCATAACGGCTCTTTTCGCATATATCGGCGCACGGTATGCCACACAGAACTGCCGTATACGTATCGCGGTGACGGTTATACCAAACAGGCATAAGATTATGATTCGCTCAACAGGTAGTGGTACCGCGCTCGTAACTACACTTAATAAGAGTTAATTTGTAAAGATATTTGGTCGAATTTAACATTTTTAAATCCGGCATTCTAGGTGTAAATATTTGTTAATCAAAGTGGGTCGATTTATGCTCCCGACGGGTCGAAAAACGATTACGCTTATTTGGCAACGCGATTTCATCGA
>CAMTJK010000123.1 GCA_947072805.1 uncultured Prevotella sp. | reverse complement strand
CTCGGCTCCGCCACCACATACTCAACAGACTACAGTCCGGAGGTGCTCGAAACCTTCGAAAACAAGCACAAGGACAACGACTACTGGGTGCAGTTCAACTGCCCGGAATTTACCTCGCTGTGCCCCATTACTGGACAGCCCGACTTTGCCGAGATAAAGATAATGTACATTCCGGGCGAAAGGATGGTGGAAAGCAAGAGCCTGAAACTTTATCTCTTCAGCTTCCGCAACCACGGCGATTTTCACGAAGACTGCGTGAACACCATTATGAAAGACCTCGTGAAGCTTATGCAGCCTAAATATATAGAGGTAGTGGGACTGTTTACGCCGCGCGGCGGCATAAGCATATACCCCTTTGCCAACTACGGACAGCCGGGCACGAAATATGAGCAGATGGCTGAAGCGCGTCTGCTGAAACATGAAATAATCTGAACAGGATAATATCGCAATGACAATAGCGGCAGACGGCGTGCTCACCCCCACTCTATCACCTTCAGTATGGTGTCGAGCTTCGTCTCCGTCTCGCTCCATTCCTGCTCCTCCTCACTGTCTTTAAGCAGTCCGCCGCCTGCATACAGGCGGAATCTGCGCTCATCGAGTATCTCCATGCAACGCAGCGAGACGTAAAGGCTCGTTGTGCCGTAAGGTTCGAGCAAGCCCATGAATCCGCTGTAATAACGGCGCCGTATGTGCTCGTTCATGACTATGTGGCGCCACGTTTCGGCCTTGGGCAGACCACATACAGCAGGCGTGGGATGTAAGGCGGCAATAACACAGCCAAGGTGAGAAGCATCGTCGAGCGTGAAAGTGAAATCGCTGCGCAGATGTACCATATTGGCGGCACGTACGGTCATCGGGCCGCTTTCAGCCCAGCTTCCGGCAAAGCGCGTTATGCAGTTGCCTATAAACGTGGCTACATAACGCTGTTCTTCTATGTTCTTACTGCTCCACACTATTCCCGAAGCGGCAGCATCGCCATCGCCAAGAGGCGGATTGTCAAACTTCAGCGCATTGCCCTCAAGCTTCATAGTACCGGCAAGAGCTACGGTGCGCCATGAGTCGCCGCCACCTTCAAGCAGCGTTTCGGGCGTGGCGGCAAGCCACGTGCCGCTGACCGGCGTGGAAACAAGCATCACACACATTCGAGGATACAGATGACAGGCGCGCAGGAAGAGCGTCTCGGGCGAGAGATCACGGTCGGACAACACATCCGACGTGCGTGCAAGCACTATTTTGCGGAACGCTCCCGACACCAGCTTCTTGTGACATCCGGCAAAGTCGGAAGCATAAGCGGAGCGCACATCTGCGGCATCGTCACATGCTGCATTGGCTACGGCTGCGGTGGCAGCACCGTCAGCCGCCGACAAGACAGGCACCGGGCGCACTTCACGTATGTCGGGACGTATGAGCAGCACCGGACACTCCTCGGATATGGCAAAGGGAGCAACCACAAAACCGCTCCTGCCATCGAGGGCCTCGTACGAAATGTGTCTCTCGGGTTCGCCATCGGTCTGGACGACGGCTGTATAGGTGTCGGCATGAGGCAGACGGATATAGGCATACGACTTCATATCACTCCTCCCTCGGCTTTATTGTTACGGCATAGTTGGTAACAGTCACTGTAGATATCACCTCACCGGCCTTGTTCGTCACCTGCACATTCCACACATGGAAGCGTCTGCCACGGTGTACTATTCGGGCTACAGCCGTAATGGTGTCTCCCTCGAGCACTGCCTTGACATGGCTTCCGCTAACATTGACGCCCACATAGCGCTCGCCGGGACACAGCACAAGCGAGCCGACACCTGCCAATGTCTCGGCAAGGGCAAGCGTGGCACCGCCGCTCAACACGCCGAACGGCTGGCGTGTGCGCTCGTCCACATCGAGCTGAGCCACACATGAGTCCGGATCGGGAGTGGATATAAAGCGCATTCCTATGGTTGTTTCGAGTGTCTGCTTTACATGCAGGCGTTTTTCTATTTCATCAAGATACATTGTCGCTGAATTATTTACTGCAATTGAATGCCGGTCCAACTATGTCGCACCGGCTCTATAATAATTAAGGTGTGTTCTATGAATCAGCATCGTCACTATCACTGTCTGTATCGAGCAGGGAGCATGACTAATTCACGGAACACACCCTGAATAAAGGTTCTGTATTTACTTGAAGAGCGAGTATTCCTTTACGTTCCAGGCAAGCACGCTGGCTCCGAGGATGTCGCGCTCGCGGTCGTTCATGGTAGAGAGTATGATGTCCACCTTGCCTCGTATGTTCTGGAACACATGCTGTTCGAACGATTCCTGCGCCGGGTCAGCAAGCCATTTTCCCGCCTTCGACACTCCGCCGGCAATGACGATGGCTTCAGGGTCGATAAGAGTGGCGAAGGTGGCAAGACCGATACCGAGGATATATCCCGTGCGGCGGTACACCTCGATAGCCATCTCGTCGCCGTTGTCACAGCAAACGGCAATGGATTTGGCAGAAAGCTTGCTCACCTCGCGCATGAGAGAGGGCGCATCGCTGGCAGCCATCATCTCTCTCGCAGTCTGAACTATGCCTTCACCGGCAACATAACGCTCCAGACAGCCGCGCAATCCGCAGTTGCACAGGCGCCCGTTGTCCTCAACGCAGATATGACCGAGCTCTCCCGCAAACCCGTCGTTGCCGAGATGGACCTTGTTGTTTGATATAAAGGCGCAACCAAGTCCCTGCCCTATGTTCATCACTCCGAAGTCTGTAAGTCCGTGGGCACTGCCGAACATCTGCTCGCCGAGCGCAACGGCATGACAGTCGTTGCCCAATGCCACAGCAAGACCGAGGCGGTCACGCAGCATTGCAGCCATGGGCACAACGCCCTTCCAAGGCATGTTAGGTGAATTTTCGATGCAACCGGTCTTGAAATTGCCGCTGGGCGCTGATATTCCGATTGAACGTATCTGGTCGAAACTGCTCTGGTTCTCTATCAGTTCTACTATATTCTGACACAGCACCGTCACATAATCGTTGATATTAGGATAGTCTGCAGTACGAAAACCATCGCGTGCAAGAATATTTCCTCTAATATCTATAACTGCATAAGCTGTCTCCTCCAAACTGATATCGACACCGATAACTTTCGTTTTTATTGCTCCTTGTAGCATATAAGGTCTTTAGTTATTGTTTTTATTCTTACAAATATAGTGCATTTGCAGTAATACTTTATTTCCATTTACGCTTTTTTGCAATATTTTTCAAGCGATATTCATTTTTTTAACTATTGAAAACACAACTTCGGGAGCCCTGTCCCATACGGAAGAGAGCTCCCGAAGCCATGGCAACGCCTATTGTTCCTCAAGACGATTGTATAGGGAATCGGCTTGTTTTCTCCACTCGTTGTCGTGATTTCGCAGTACTTCGAGCGACTGCATAGCCTTGAAATCATCACCCATTCCTATATATGCGCACACCTTTAGCCATGTGAGCTGGTCGTGACGCATCACCATCTCGTCGTCGCTGTATTGCGGCTGCTCTGCGGCAACGCTATCGGCAACAGCTACAGAATCGGATGCCGCGATGCTATCGGCGCAAAGAATATCGCACTTACTGTATATGAGGTCGAGTTCTGCCCTTTCTATCTGTTCCAGAGCCTCCTCGTATCGTCCCTCATCGATGAGTTTGCTTATTTTTGCATAGTCGGCAGTGGCTGTATGCAGCTTTATGTTCTGTACACAGCTGTTCATCATGTCCACAGACCGCTTTTCCTTATTCGGGCTTACGAGGATAACGGCAGCAAGCATCACCGCAGCCACACCGGTAATGACGTAGAGGACCCACGCCTTGTGCTTCTTGTCATGGTGCACAGGCGCGGATGCAGCAGGCTTTCCGGCTTTTATCTCGCTGTCGCATTCGTCCATCATACTTTCAAGTCTGGCATGTTCGGTAACAATATCCTTTACCATTGCCGTGAACTTACAGCGGTCACGCAACTGCGGATCGTCGGCAAGCTTCTTGCGGAAATCCGCTTCTTCTTCAGGTGTCATCTTACCGAGAAGATAATCGTCTATTCTGTCTTCTTGTTTTTCGTCCATTGTTCATTATTGTTTTGCTGTACGGCTATCTCCCAAGACTGCAATCCGTATCAGGTTATGCCACAGCCCATTATCTGACATATCCGCTGCACAGTTCTCTTGCTGCGGCTCTCAATTTTCTCAAGCACTTATTCTTAGCCGTCTTCAGCGCGTCCTTACTGTTGAACGAGCTGAGTTTCTCCATTATCACGTCAAGTTTCTTCTCTTCACAATAGTACATGGTGATTATCTGGTTGCATCTCTCCGACATATTTGCAATAATATCGGATACGATGGCATATACTTCATCGAAATGATTCTCCACAAACGGAGTGTCAGAATATTCAGCACATACCTCCTGCTGACTGCATGAATATGAAATACTGTCGGAGAAGTAGCGCGGTGAGAGGTCATCGACAAGCAGCAACGCCCTGTTCTCCCTTACAAGTTCCTTGTTGTACAGTTTGGCTACGCTCATCATATAGGTGGTAAGACTTCCTTTAAAGGGCTTTCCGTCGTTACCTTTGAGCACACCGTCCTCAACATAAATCATTCCCGTGCGCACCTTGTTCCACAATACCTTGAAAGAGTTGTGGACAATGTTTTTCCTGTTCTCGCCAATACGAAAGAACTCACTGCTCCCGTGCAATTCGAAATAGCGTTCCCAGTGCTTGTAGAGGGCTTTCTGTATCTTACTGTCACCGAGCAGACCCTCCACATACTCGATATCAGTATACACCGGCGTGTCATCAGCTTCTATCGGCACAATCTTCACCATATCTAATATTCCTGTTTTCTTGTTATCAATAAGTCACTTTCCCTTGAATATCCATACATGCAGGGCGCAAGATGCGCCTGAAATAGCTTATATTCATATGCAAAAATACATCATTTCGACCGTTTTGGCGCACAGAAAAGTCAAATTCTTCATCCTCCCGATGCTTTATCCGCCTTTTTATTGTAAATTTGCATAACTTCAACATCAAACAAACCGACGATATGGGAGAATACATAGTATCGGCGCGCAAATACCGCCCTACGACATTCGACTCCGTGGTGGGACAAACGGCACTTACCACCACGCTGAAGAATGCGGTGAAAAGCGGCAAACTTGCCCACGCCTACCTGTTCTGCGGACCGCGCGGCGTGGGAAAGACCACATGCGCCCGCATTTTTGCCAAAGCCATCAACTGTATGGCACCGACGGCTGACGGCGAAGCGTGCGGAGAGTGTGAGAGTTGCCGCGCCTTCAACGAGCAACGCTCATTCAACATCTTCGAGCTTGACGCTGCCAGCAACAACTCGGTAGAGCACATCAAGACGCTCATGGAACAAACAAGAATACCGCCACAAGTGGGACGGTACAAGGTGTTCATCATCGACGAGGTGCACATGCTTTCTACCGCAGCCTTCAACGCTTTTCTAAAAACACTCGAGGAACCGCCGGCACATGTCATCTTCGTGCTCGCCACAACAGAAAAGCACAAGATTCTGCCTACCATTCTTTCAAGATGCCAGATTTACGACTTCGAACGGATGACCGTGAGAGACACCGTAGAACATCTGAAAGGCGTGGCTGAAAAGGAAGGAATAACATACGATGAGGAGGCTCTGGCAGTAATAGCCGAAAAGGCTGACGGCGGAATGCGCGATGCGCTGTCCATCTTCGACCAGGCCGCAAGCTTCTGCCAAGGTAACATCACGTACAGAAAGGTTATAGAAGACCTTAACGTGCTCGACTCGGAAAACTACTTCCGCATTATAGACCTCGCCGTGGAAAACAAGGTAAGCGATATTATGGTTCTGCTTGACAGCGTAATAAACAAGGGCTTCGACGGCGGTCTGCTCATAGGAGGACTTGCCAAGCACGTGAGAAACGTGCTTATGGCTAAGGACGAAAGCACCCTGCCACTGCTCGAGGTGAGCGACAAGCAACGCGAGCAATACAGCGCACAGGCAAAGAAATGTGACACACGCTTCCTGTATCAGGCACTGAGACTGATGAACCAGTGCGACATAAACTACCGGCAAAGCAGCAACAAGAGGCTGCTCGTGGAACTGACGCTCATCGAAGTGGCGCAAATAACACAGCCGGACGACGCTGCCGGCGCGGCGGGGCGCAGCCCCAAGAGATTGAAAACCCTGTTTAAGAATCTGATACAACAGGTACTGCCAGTGACGAACGCCTCGCAGGTGGCTTCGGCAGTGCCCAACGTGTCAAAGACAAGCACAACGTATGCCTCTGACAAGCATACGGAAAGTGCTGTGACCGACAATAACGGCAATAACGCCAACGATAACACCGTCTCTGATACAGAAAAGAAGTCGGAGACGGTGAAATTCACACAATCCAACCGCCCCATGCTGAAGACGGGCAACGGAGCTCTCGGCTATTCTTGGAATAATCTGCGCACAATGGCTAAACAGAGAAAGATGCAGATTATACCCGGTACACTCGGCATCGATGACCCGAACGATTCAAAGAAGGAAGAGCATGAGACTTTCTCACAAAAAGATCTGGAGTTTCAGTGGATGTCGATGTGCAACCGCATGCCGCAGCGCCTGAGCGGAATTGCCGCAAGAATGAAGAACATGAATCCCACAATCAAAGATTTCCCGAACGTGGAGGTGATGATTGACAATCAGATAATGTTCGACCAGATTGCGGCTATAAAGGGAAGCATCATCAACACGCTGAAACGCTATCTGCACAACAGTGAGATAGACCTGATAATGCGTCTCGCCGAAAAACACGAACAAGTGAAGATTCTTACCCGCAGAGAGCAATTTGAAGAAATGAGCAAAAAGAATCCTTCTGTAGAAAAGCTGCGCAGTCTGCTCGATCTCGAGCTTGCTTAAATTTCTTACGCCACGCTACAGTCTGCACAAGCGCAGTACACGCCCCACAAAACTGTGCTTCAACCATACCCTCCGCAAGAACTCCAGCATTATATCCCGCAGTTCCTCGGTGAGAATATCGTTACATTTTTCTTCTACCGCCATCGGTATTCTGTATACACACGCCGCAATGCTTCCGGCAATACAGGCAATGGTATCCGAGTCGCCGCCCACAGACACGGCAAGGCGCAGCACCCTGGCAAACGTATCTCCTTCAAGGAACGCCCTTATGGCTATCGGCACGCTTCCCTGACACGATACGTCATAAGTGTAATTGGGGCGGATTTCATCGATGGAACGGTTCAAGTCGTAACCGAAATGTTCCGTAACATATTCTTTTACGAACTCCTTGCTTTTCCCTTTCGTGCACAGAAACACGCAGGCAGCCACTGCCTGTGCGCCCTTTATGCCTTCCGGATGGTTGTGTGTAACCGATGCTGTCAGTTCTGCAAGCTGCAAAGCCTCGTCAAGGGTGTCGGCAAACAGTCCGACGGGACTTACCCGCATGGCAGAACCGTTGCCCCAACTGTTGTAGGGCTGATGTTCCTGTGAAAAGAGCCATTTGGAAAAGCGGGCGCCGTAGCCTGCCGAAGGATACCGTTTGCCCAGTCTCAACATGCAGTTTACAAGTTTGTCTACGGAGTGGGTATTGTCTTCAATGAGCCATAAAGCAACGGCGAGCGTCATAATCGTGTCATCTGTAAAGCTGCTTCCTTTGGGAAACAAATCGAATTCTGTAGTCTTTACATTGTTCCATTCGTACATTGACCCGAGAATATCGCCTACCACAGCTCCCAACATCCTCTCGTTTCTCATCTAAACCACAGTGCTTTTAAGGACTTATTATTGTGTTTTTACCTACCAAGCCGTATTCTACGGTCTTTGTCTGATATATGAATGATATGCAAATATACGAAATATATTCGTCGAACGGTACAAGATGGATAAAAAAGTGGCAAAAGGGTTCCTTTGTTACCGATAGGCGGAAAGACAGATGGCAAGAGAAAGTTTGTTTGCACATAGCTGTCTAATGGACCATTTGGATTAAAAACATATACCCGGATGCGCTATACTGGCACATCCGGGTATGTTATTGCATTGTTTATGTGGCGTCAGATGAGCGGCATCCCGTGTTCGCGGCACTCCTTACGCATATCTTCAGGCCATATGCTTGCCTGTATTTCTCCGATATGTGCCTTGTGCAGCAGCACCATACAGAGGCGGCTCTGCCCTATGCCACCACCTATGCTCAACGGCAGCTCGCCGTTAAGAAGTTTCCGGTGGAAGTACAAGTGCTCGCGCTCCTCCTTGCCCTCTATTTTCAGCTGCCTCAACAGCGATTCGGCATCTACGCGTATGCCCATCGACGACAATTCGAACGAGCGTTCAAGAACTGGGTACCATATAAGTATATCACCGTTCAGACCCACACTTCCGTCCTCTGCAACCGTAGACCAGTCGTCATAGTCGGGTGCGCGACCATCATGCTTCTTGCCGTCCGACAGTTTTCCGCCTATTCCTATCACAAATACGGCACCGTACTTGCGGCATATTGCGTCTTCACGCTCCTTCGGCGACTTGTCGGGATACATTTTCAGCAGCTCCTCGCTGTGTACGAATGTGATTGTCTCCGGCAGGAACGGCTTGAGCTGCGGATAAGTCTCACAGGTAAGATACTCCGTGCGTCTGATGGCAGAGTAGATGCGTTCCACCACATTCTTCAGATTACGCAATGTGCGCTGTTCCTTGGTTATCACTGCCTCCCAGTCCCACTGGTCCACATAGAGCGAATGCAGGTTGTCAAGCTCCTCGTCGGCGCGTATGGCGTTCATGTCGGTGTAAATGCCATATCCAGGTTCTATCTTATACTCAGCAAGCGAAAGACGTTTCCACTTTGCTAGTGAGTGGACTACTTCCGCCTTTGCGTCGCCGAGGTCTTTTATGGGGAATGTTACAGCCCGTTCCACACCGTTAAGGTCGTCGTTTATGCCCAAGCCCTGCAGCACAAACAGCGGCGCCGTAACTCTGCGCAGTCTCAACTCGGTGGAAATGTTCTGCTGGAAAAATTCTTTTATCAGTTTTATGCCCTGCTCGGTCTGCTTCATATCAAGCAAAGCCTCATAACCGACGGGCTTAATCAATACGCTCATTTCTGTCTCTTATTTCTTTGATAGTTTTATTTTGCGATGCAAAGTTACTTCTTTTATACTAACAAGCAAGCAAAAAGGTCAAAATTTACACAATTAGGCAGAATAATTTTAATTTTTACGACATATTGAGAAGTACAACAGGTGTTTTTGTGCCAACAATATCATCTTTTGCAGGCACTCAATAATTTGCGGAAAGAATAGGATGTTTAAAATAAAATGATTAATTTTGCAGCCGCAACGGCTCCGTAGCTTAGCTGAATAGAGCGTCAGATTCCGGTTCTGAAGGTCGTGGGTTTGAATCCCACCGGGGTCACAACATCCAATCCCTATAACTGTCATTCAGTTATGGGGATTTTTTATTATCCTGAAATCACTAAAAACACAGACTCACTATTCTCCCTGCGTTTGATTGCCCCAACAGTCCCTGGTCAATAAAAACAGCGTTGAGGTTTTCCATGTTTGAAAGACAAATCAACTCGTTGATGGTAGCATAATCCCTTATGTTTCCTTTCTTGTCGGGATTTACATCGCGCCTCAAGACAAAATTGGGGAGACCGGCTTGCATTTTAAAGTTGTCAAATTCAGTGAAACAGCTGTTCTTGAAAATATTTCCGCAAGATTGCCGCAAGTTTTATATGAAGCCGGTTTTTTATTATATAAAACAGGTCATTAGATTGTATCTAATCCTCCGTTTATTATTGCACACAGGTTACTAAACAGGAGCCTTAACAAAAGCTAAATTGTAAAGATATTTGGTCGAATTTAACATTTTTAAATCCGGCATTCTAG
>CAMTJK010000122.1 GCA_947072805.1 uncultured Prevotella sp. | reverse complement strand
TTTTTCATAAAAGTAAATAAATGTTATACGCATTAAATCGCATGTTTTTTGTGGGGTATTGCGGTCGGTTTTTCTGATGAATCTTAATGAATGTAAAACCATAGCTTAACCTGCTGTACACCGGTATAGTGACATATTTGGGTTGAAATATAGCAATCTGTTTCGCTTAAATGGCTGCGATAACGTCTTTATAACAGCATTTTGCGCTCATTTCCATTTTTTTATGCTACTTTTGCACGTAAATACAACACGTTTACGGCAGGACGGAAAAGCCGTCAAGGCACAATCCGCACTCCGCCACGCCGCAGGCATATACCGCACAGGCGGCTCTACAGTAGAAACGAAAATAAAATCATCATAACAGAAATGGAATACAATTTTAGAGAAATCGAGAAGAAATGGCAAAGCCGGTGGGTGGAAAACCAAACCTACAAGGTTAAGGAAGACAATGACAGGAAAAAATTCTACGTACTCAACATGTTCCCGTACCCTTCGGGCGCCGGACTGCACGTAGGACATCCTCTCGGCTACATAGCAAGCGATATCTATGCACGCTACAAGCGGCTCCAGGGATATAATGTGCTTAATCCCATGGGATATGACGCCTACGGACTGCCTGCAGAGCAGTATGCCATACAGACAGGACAGCATCCCGCCGTGACAACCGACGCCAACATAAAACGTTATCGCGAGCAGCTGGACAAGATAGGATTCTCTTTCGACTGGGATCGAGAGGTGCGTACCTGCGACCCCGCATACTACCACTGGACGCAATGGGCTTTCAGAAAGATGTTCGACAGCTTCTACGGAGCGGCACCCGACAGTGATAGCGACACCAAAGAACAGGCACGACCCATATCGCTGCTCGTAGAACACTTCGCCAAGCACGGAACACAGGGACTGGACAAGTGCAAGGTGGCACAGAGCGAAGAACTCTCGTTTACTGCCGACAAGTGGAACGCATGGAGCGAAAAGAAACAGCAGGAGGTGCTCATGAACTACCGCATAGCCTATCTCGGCGAAACAATGGTGAACTGGTGCCCTAAACTCGGTACCGTACTGGCCAACGACGAGGTGGTAGACGGCGTGAGCGAACGTGGAGGATATCCCGTGGTGCAGAAGAAGATGCGCCAATGGTGTCTGCGCGTGTCGGCATACGCACAGAGACTGCTGGACGGACTGGACACCATAGACTGGACAGACTCGCTGAAAGAGACGCAGAAAAACTGGATAGGACGCAGTGAGGGTACGGAGGTGCGCTTCAGGGTGAAACGCGACAACGGCACTGCCGACGGAGCCGATACAGAGCTCAACGACGACAACTCGTTCACCATATTCACCACACGTGCCGACACCATGTTCGGAGTGACATTCATGGTGCTGGCTCCCGAAAGCGAACTCGTGGAAAAGCTTACCACCGACGGACAACGCGAAGCGGTAGACGAATACATTGCATACGTGAAGAAGCGCACCGAGCGCGACCGCATAAGCGACCACCGAGTGACAGGCGTATTCTCCGGCTCGTATGCCATCAACCCCTTTACTGGCGAGGAAATACCCATCTGGATATCTGAATACGTTCTGGCCGGATACGGAACGGGTGCCATCATGGCTGTGCCGGCGCACGACTCGCGCGACTATGCCTTTGCACGACACTTCAACCTGCCCATAATACCGCTCATAGAGGGTGCCGACGTGAGCGAACAGAGCTACGACGCCAAAGAGGGAATAGTAACCAACAGCCCGAGAGAGGAACTGAAGGGCAACGGAGCATCGACACTGTCGCTCAACGGACTGACAGTAAAGGAGGCTATAGCCGCAACGAAGAAGTATGTAAGCGAGCACGGACTGGGCAGGGTGAAGGTAAACTACCGTCTGCGCGACGCCATCTTCTCACGACAGCGCTACTGGGGCGAACCGTTCCCCGTATATTACAAAGACAATATGCCGTATATGATTCCGGAAAGCTGTCTGCCGCTGGAACTGCCGGAGGTATCTAAATTCCTGCCCACCGAAACGGGCGAACCGCCACTCGGTCACGCCACACAATGGGCATGGGACACGACAACAAACACGGTGACCGACAACTCACGGATAGACAACGTGACGGTATTCCCGCTCGAACTCAACACCATGCCGGGCTTCGCGGGCTCGTCGGCTTACTACCTGCGCTACATGGACCCGCACAACACGGAGGCTCTGGTAAGCGAAGAGGCTGACCGCTACTGGCAGAATGTGGACCTCTACGTGGGCGGAACGGAACACGCCACAGGTCACCTTATATATTCGCGCTTCTGGAACAAGTTCCTCTTCGACTACGGTTACTCGTGCAAGGAAGAGCCTTTCGCAAAGCTCGTAAACCAGGGAATGATTCAGGGACGAAGCAATTTTGTGTACAGAATAATAGGCAACGAGGATGGCGCCGCTCCGGTGTTCGTGTCTTACGGACTGAAAGACAAATACGAGGTTACGCCCATACACGTTGATGTAAACATAGTGAGCGGCGATGTGCTCGACACGGAGGCCTTCAAGGCATGGCGACCCGAATATGCCAACGCCGAATTTATTCTCGAAGACGGCAAGTATGTATGCGGATGGGCTGTTGAGAAGATGTCGAAATCGATGTACAACGTGGTGAACCCCGACATGATTGTTGAACGTTACGGCGCCGACACACTTCGTCTCTACGAGATGTTCCTCGGTCCGGTGGAGCAGAGCAAGCCGTGGGACACCAACGGCATAGACGGATGCCACCGCTTCCTGAAGAAATTCTGGGGTCTCTTCGACAAAGCCATCGAGGGCGGCACGCTCACCGAGGGCGAAGGCACTGCCGAAGAGATGAAATCGGTACACAAACTCATCAAGAAGGTGACACAAGACATCGACAACTTCAGCTATAACACTTCCATCTCGGCATTCATGATATGTATCAACGAACTGACACAGCTGAAATGTAGCAACAGCAGCCTGCTGCGCACGCTCACCGTACTCATAGCTCCCTTCGCTCCGCACATAGCCGAAGAACTATGGGAAAAGCTGGGCGGCAAGGGAAGCGTGTGCGACGCGCAATGGCCCTCGTTCGACGAGAAGTATCTTGTGGAAAGCACAGTACAGCTCGGCGTGGCATTCAACGGAAAACGCCGTTTCGAAATGCAGTTTGCCGCCGACGCCACAAACGCTGACATAGAAAAGGCTGTGCTTGCCGACGAAAGGGCTCTGAAATATACCGAAGGCAAACAGATCGTCAAGGTAATAATAGTGCCCAAGCGCATGGTAAACATCGTTATAAAATAAGTTCACAGCATGAAGATAGTATTTGCAACGAACAACAAGAACAAGCTCGCCGAGATAAGAAACATTCTCGGCGGGCACTTCGATATAGTATCGCTGAAAGACATAGGCTGCGATACGGACATTCCGGAAACGGGAAACACACTCGAAGAGAATGCCATGCAGAAGGCAAGATACATCTTTGACAACTACGGACTGAGCGTCTTTGCCGACGACACCGGTCTCGAGGTGGAGGCGCTCGGAGGCGCTCCGGGCATATACAGCGCCAGATATGCCGGCGGAGAAGGACACGACAGCGAAGCCAACATGGCTAAACTGCTGCACGAATTAGGAGAAAATAACAATCGGAAGGCACGATTCCGCACCGTCATAGCGTTATTATTATCGGACGGCAACACACAAAAGCCTACCGAAAAACTCTTCGAAGGCATAGTGAACGGCTCCATAATAAAGGAGAAAAGGGGAGGGGAGGGATTCGGATATGACCCCATCTTCACACCGGAAGGATACGACAAGACATTCGCAGAGCTCGGTCTTGACATCAAAAACCGCATAAGCCACAGGGCAAAGGCCGTGGAAAAGCTCGTGGAATATCTCTCCAAGAACTCCTGAAAAGCCGCCGCAGGCATCATCAGCATTGCCGCAGGCATCATCCGTGCAGACCTACAGTGCACCTGAAACAATAATAAACACATGTCATTAATGAAGAGAGCAACCGTTGTCATAGTGCTTTTTGCACTAAAATGCCTGTTTGCCGGCAACATACACGCCGCCGGACTGGGGGAATGGAACATCTATATGGCGTACAACAACATCACGGATATAGAACCGGCAGGCAAGAACGTGTTCGTGCTAAGCAGCGGAAGCTTGTTTTCATACAATGTAAACGACGGCAGCATATATGCCTTCAACAAGGCAAATGCTCTTAACGACTGCACAATAGAACACATAGCATGGAACGCCAACGCCAAAAAGCTCATAGCTACCTACGACAACTACAACATTGACCTCGTGGACAACGACGGAAACGTTTATAACATTTCCGACTACTACAGCAAGGCGCTCACTTACGACAAAACCATCAACCACATCACGGTAAACGGCATTTATGCTTACGTCAGCACAAATTTCGGCGTGCTGAAAGTAAACATGCGTGACGAGGAAATAAGCGATACTTACATTCTTAACATGAAGGTTATGAACTGCTGCGTAAGCGGCAGCAGCATCTTCGTGCTCACGGACAACGGAATATACAGCGCACTGACATCGGAAAACCTGCTCGACAAAAGTGTATGGAAAAAGAACGAAACGGCTTCGGAAAGCATTTTCGCCTCACAGAACGACATAGAGACCACAACCATACACGGTTACACCGAATACAGAACCTACGACAATGCAAACAAATGCTGGTGGAGCAACCAGCAGAACGGAACACTGCAGAGTTATGTAGAGAACGAAAGCGGACAGCAGACCATTACGCGCAGCAATATCACTCCCGACGGTCCCAGACACAACCATTTCGCCTTCATGAGATCGTACGGCAACCGACTTTATTCTTGCGGAAGCTATACCTGGGACTTGCTTTACGATGCAACCATACAGACTCTCGAGAACTACAGCTGGGACATATACCAAAGCGAAGGCATAAGCGAAACTACAGGCCGTTCGTTCAAGGATATGTTGTGCCTCGATGTGGACCCCTTCGATTCGCGAAGGGTGATGGGCGGCGCACGAAACGGCGTTTACGAATTTTACGACGGACGCTTCGTGAAGATTCATACGGCTGAAAGCACAGGCGGAACAATAAGCACCGCCGTGCAGGGAAGCAACGAATATGAGCTGATAACTGCCATGTGCTACGACCGCAACGGCAATCTGTGGTGCTTCAACTCACGTTCATATACCGACAAGCCGCTGCTCAAACTCGACCGCACAGGCAACTGGACGGCTTACGGCAACGAAGAGCTGCTGACATATAAGGGGCGCAGCGCCGGATTCGTCAAGGGAATGATGGCTGACAGCAAGGGCAACATATGGTTTGCCAACAATCTGTGGCTCACACCTGCCACCTATCGCTTCAACACTGAGACCAATACGCTCTACACATACGCCGCATACATCAACCAGGACAACGTAAACATGGAGGTTACAAGCGCCTGCACCGTAGCGGAAGACCTTGACGGCAACATCTGGATAGGCACAAACAAAGGTCCGGTGATGCTTACGCAAGAACAGATAGACAATCCGGCACTCGGAGTGACACAGATAAAGATTCCGAGAAACGACGGTACGGACAACGCCGACTATCTGCTTGCCAACATCGACGTGAGCTGCATAGCCGTAGACGGCGCCAACCGCAAATGGATAGGCACCACGGGCAATGGCATTTACCTGATAAGCAGCGACAATATGGAGCAGACGCATCACTTCCTAACCACAAACAGCAACCTTATATCCAACAACATCGAGTCGATAGCCGTAAACAACACTACGGGAGAGGTATATATAGGTACCGACAAGGGACTTTGCTCTTACATGAGCGATGCCACAGCCGCCAACGAAGACATGAACAAGGACAACGTCTACGCCTATCCCAATCCGGTAACTCCGGGTTATGAGGGATTAATCACGGTGGTTGGGCTCTCCTTTAACGCCAATGTCAAGATACTTACCGCCTCGGGAGCCGTTGTGGCTGAAGGCACAAGCAACGGCGGAATGTTTACCTGGGACGGCAAAAACAAGGACGGACATCGCGTGGCATCAGGCGTCTACATGGTTGCCACAGCCAAAAGCGACGGCAGCAAAGGTACTGTATGCAAGATTGCCATCATAAACTGACAACAACCGCTCATGAAAAGCATTATACTTTCACTTATTCTTATTCTCACGGCTGCCAATGCGGCACTTGCCGAACACATTGACACCGCACTGCTCGACAGCATAGCCATTCCGGTAGTGTACATTGAGACTGTGGACGGCGAAGAACCTGCATGCGACTACGTCTCACCGCCGGAAGGAAGCGTAGGTGCCGGCATAACCAACGCAACAAAAGTGCCGGGAAGGGTAGTGATGAAGCTTCGCGGAAACATTATATACGACAGTGGCGACTACGTGAAAGGGGAGAGCGGTATGACGGTGAAGATACGCGGAAACACAAGCGCATACGGCGTGAAAAAGCCGTACAAGATAAAGCTGCAGAAGAAGGCTGACATGCTCTGCCGCGGCAACGACGACGTGTATAAGGACAAAAACTGGGTGCTGCTTACGAGTGCATGGTGCCTGAACACAAGGATAGGACTGGAACTGAGCCGTATAATGGGTCTGCAATGGACGCCTTCATACCGTTATGTAAACCTCGTGATGAACGGCGACTACCGCGGCATCTACAATCTCATTGAATCGGTGGAGCGAAACGAGAACTGCCGGCTCAACGTAGACGCCGAACAGGGATATATTGTGGAGATGGATGCCTACTGGTGGAACGAGGATGTATATTTTGACACCCATTTTACCGACGCGGAAAAGCGATACACATTCAAATATCCTGACCCTGACGACATCACAGAGGCGCAGATAGCCAACATTAAGGAGTATGTGGAAAACATGGAAGTGTCTATCGACAACGGAACTTATCCCGACTATCTCGATGTACGCTCATTTTCCGTATGGATGCTTTCGCACGACATTCTCGGCACGTCGGATGCTGGAGGAGCCAACATTTACATGACAAGAAAAGACAATGACTCAAAGATGCTGATGGGCAATCTTTGGGACTTCGATACCATAGGTTACGATGCCGAAGACTGGGCACGCATACACTATTCGGACTTCTTCTACTTCAAAAAGCTCTTTGCAAGCAGCAACAGAGAATTTACAAGAACATACAAGGAGGTGTGGAACGAAGTCAAGGACAAAGCATTCAGCGGCATCACGGCATTTATGGACAGTCTGGTACAGTCGGACGAAGCTGTGGAGATAAACAAATCGCTCGTGCTCGACGCCCGTCGCTGGGACGATATTAACAAAACCGTAAGCGAACAGACCACAAACTTCCGCGAGTTCTTCGCCACACACAAGCCATGGCTCGACAACGCAATATCAATGCTTGACGCCGACAATGCAATATCAGCCGTTTCAACATGCAATGTATGCGGAAATGAAGCCCACAACCTTGCCGGTCAGCGCGTTACCGACGCCTATAAAGGAATAATAGTAAGAAACGGCAAAAAATACATTAACAGATAAACCTACATTCTTATCTTTTTCCTACTGCCATTATAATGGCTTTTACCGTCAAAGAACATATTATCATAGACAGGATAAAAGCCGGCAATATATTTATAAAATTGCCTTCGTAAGGCAAAAGCCTCCGCATGATGATGGCTGAAAGGGTAGGGGATGCACCGCAAAGGAAGTAATGGTACAGAGAATTTCTGCCCACAAATATCATGTAAGGCAATGAAGGCATCTTTTTTATCATATTTATAAATATAATAATGAAGATGATGATGTCTGCAATAAACAAAGGATAACATGAAATGATGGTGGGAGAAACTATCATATTCATTTCCATTGCTGTTTCGTAGTATTTTATTGCCACAAGCACCACGCCTAAAACAAGCAGTACGGGAATGCCTATATAACCATCCATACGCTTTTCCTCCATCCTGTACATAAAGCCCAAAGCCATGCAGAAAAACGCAATGAAAGCCTCGTTCACGTGCCAGATGTTTACCTTATTATATATATAGGCGTCTTCCGTATTGCCGAAGATCACCGAAAACATCAGCATTATAATTGCCGACAAACCTATTGCCAACTTGTTTTTACCGAATTTCCACACCATCAGCGAGAATAACAGTTCGGCTGTGACAAGGGCAGCCACAAACCACGACGCATTGCCGCTTATTTCGCTCACCGCAATGTCTACGGCGCAAGGTCTCTCACCATAAACAAAAGGTTTTATTATGCTTATGGGTATGGTGAATAGAAAATAAGGCACGACAAGACGGCGCAATATGTACGCCAACTTGTCGTGCAGACAATACTCTCTGTCGGAACAGAAGAGGTAGCCCGACAGGAAGAAAAACAATGTTATTGCATTCTGCGCAAACACGCTGTAAGGCACCACCTCGCTGCCGCAATAATATATTTCGGTATGGAAGAATATTATTGCCGACATGCACAGTCCCCTGCCGAGGTCTATCCACTGTTTGCGCTGCATGCTGTAAATATGTGTCAAGGATATGCCGCCGCTATGAAATCAGCTTAGCGCGAGCATCCTCTCTATGGGTTTCACCGCCTCGCGTGCCACGTCGGCATCCACGTCTACGGCAGGCCATTCGTATTTCAGTGCGTTGTAAATCTTCAGCAACGTGTTCATCTTCATATAGCTGCACTCGTTGCAGGCACAAGAAGACAGTGCTCCGCCCTCGCTTACCTCCGGCGGCACAGGAATAAAAGTCTTTTCAGGACACTGCCTTGTCATCTCATGGAGTATTCCCGCCTCCGTAGCCACAATGAATTTAGTGCAATCGCTCTCCACTGCATACTTCAGCAGCACAGCCGTAGAGCCTACCACGTCTGCCAGAGCCACCACCGGACCTTTACATTCAGGGTGTACCAGAACCTTGGCATCAGGATTTTCCTGCTTCAGTTTAACTATGGCAGCCACCGAGAAACGTTCGTGAACATGGCAACCGCCCTGCCACAGCAGCATCTTTCTGCCTGTCACCTCGTTGATATAAGAGCCGAGGTTGTAGTCGGGACCGAAAATTATCTTTTCGTCAGCCGGCAGCGACTCCACTATCTTCTTTGCGTTGCCGCTTGTCACCACCACATCGGTGAGCGCCTTCACGGCAGCGGTAGTGTTTACGTAGCTTACCACCTTATATCCCGGGTGTTCCTCCTTATATTTCTTCAGGTCTTCAGCCTTGCAAGAGTCTGCCAGAGAACATCCTGCATTAAGATCGGGAGCGAGCACGAGCTTTTCCGGACTCAATATCTTGCAAGTTTCAGCCATGAAGTGCACGCCGCACATCACTATTATCTTAGCATCCGTTTCGGCAGCCTTGCGTGCCAGTGCCAGCGAGTCGCCTATAAAGTCGGCTATCTCCTGTATTTCGCCCTGCGTATAGTAGTGAGCAAGTATAACAGCCTTCTTCTCGTCGCACATTTTCCTTATCTCGGCTTTCAGGTCGGTGCCTTCAGCCACCGCCTCGTCAATGAATCCCTGTTTGCGCCATTCCTCTTTTATCATCGTCATATTATCATTATATTTTTATTCTTTTATCTTTTAATAAATAGAAATGTTGTATATGATATGCTGTTGATACGTTGAAAACTTTTTGCCTTAACTCTTGCGTATTACGTTATAAACCCGTGGATGTGCCGTTACCAACAATGTGTGTTGAAACTTACATACTGATAATGAGCGCATCAGGCACTTTATCAACATAATTCATATTCGGTGCAAATTTAGCAAGTTTATATCTTTTTACGTAAGAAATCGGTTGAAAACTTGATTAAAACCCCATAATAACCTTGTTAATATCAAATGTGTGAAAGGGCAAATGTGCGTTATGTTGATAACAGGTATAAGTTATACACGGTTTTCAACACACTTATCAACAGCTTTATCCACAATATTAACTACCGGAAGG
>CAMTJK010000121.1 GCA_947072805.1 uncultured Prevotella sp. | reverse complement strand
GAGCTCACGTACGTAACGGTTTTTCGACCCGTCGAAGGCATAAATCGACCCACTTGCATTAACAAAAATTTACACCTAGAATGCGGAATTTAAAAATGTTAAATTCGACCAAATATCTTTACAAATTAACTCTTATTAAGTGCAGTTACGAGCCCAGCGCCGTCTTCTATTACTCCAGATAAGTCATTATATTTACGTCAGTTTGTCTGTATGTGTGCCATATTGCAACCGCATCACCTTAGACATAGCGTACTATGTCGAGACTAAGTGGGACGCATTATGATGCGAGAGAGGCGAAAATGGTGTGAAAAGCAGAGTGACAGGACAAATAAAAACAGTGCTTTTGATACATTTCGGAATAATTTATTACCTTTGCAAAAAGCATGCGGCGCACTGATGGCAACGGCAACATGCAGACTTGAAAACTGGCATACATACTAATAAAAACATAATTAACTAACATTCTGAAACATGAAACCTACTTTATTACTCCTTGCCGCCGGCATGGGAAGCCGCTATGGCGGACTGAAGCAACTTGACGGTCTGGGTCCCAACGGTGAGACCATCATGGACTACTCCATCTACGATGCCATCAAGGCAGGCTTCGGAAAGATAGTGTTTGTGATACGCAAAGACTTCGAAAACGATTTCCGTGAGAAGATATTGAGCAAATACGAGGGTCACATCCCCGCAGAGCTCTGCTTCCAGAGCCTCGACGCACTGCCCGAAGGCTTCAGCTGTCCGGCAGAGAGGGTGAAACCCTGGGGCACCAACCACGCCGTGCTCATGGCAAAAGACGTGATAAAGGAGCCGTTCTGCGTAATCAACTGCGACGACTTCTACAATCGTGACGCATTCATGGTGATAGGCAAGTTCCTTGCCGACCTGCCCGAAGGCAGTAGCAACAGCTACGCAATGGTGGGCTTCCGCGTGGGCAACACGCTCTCTGAAAACGGAACCGTGGCACGAGGCATCTGCTCGAAAGACGCTAACGGCAACCTCACCACCGTGGTGGAACGTACTGAAATAATGCGCGTGGACGGTCCGGTGTGCTACAAGGACGAAGAGGGGAAATGGGTGGCTGTAGAAGACAACACCCCTGTCTCGATGAACATGTGGGGCTTCACTCCCGACTACTTCGAGCACAGCGAAGAATACTTCAAGACATTCCTCGCCGACCCGAAGAACATGGAGAACCTCAAAGCCGAGTTCTTCATACCGCTCATGGTGAACAAGCTGATAAACGAAGAGACGGCAAGCGTCAAGGTGCTCGACACAACGAGCAAGTGGTTTGGCGTGACCTACGCCGCCGACAGGCAAGACACCGTAGAGCGCATACAGAAGCTCATTGACGAGGGCGTATATCCCGCAAAACTCTTCTGAACAGACTGCTCTCACGCGCGCACATGATACACGCACGCGTACATTAATATATAAACAGCTGCAAACTGCACCAACGCACCGGAGAAACGGCAACAGTGTTACCCTTCCGGCAGCAAAGAGTGCAATTCGCAGCTGTTTTTGTTTTGGCGAAGATATTTTTTAGTAACTTTGCACTCGTTATGCTGAAGAATCTATTATCACCCGACGAGCTTGCACTGCTGCAGAAGCTCATCGGCGAATGCAGCGAGCCCGTGATTTGCTGTCACGTAAATCCCGATGGAGACGCCCTCGGCTCGTCTCTCGGCTGGGCTGAATATCTGCGCAGCTGCGGCAAGACACCCCATATAATAATACCCGACCAGTATCCCGACTTTCTGCAGTGGCTGCCAAAGTCGGATACGCTCATACGCTACGACAAGCACAAGGCTGAAGCCGACAACCTTCTGCAACACACCGACCTTCTGTTCTGTCTCGACTTCAACCGTCTGGAGCGCACCGACGACATGGCCGACAGCCTGCGCACGCTGAAAGCTCCTAAGATACTCATCGACCATCACCTCGAACCCGACATAGACGCAGTGCTTACAATATCGCGACCCGAGCTCAGCTCCACGAGCGAAATGATATTCCGCCTGGTATGGCAGCTCGGAGCATTCGGCGACATGGGCACCCACTTCGCCACACCGGTATACTGCGGCATGATGACCGACACGGGCGGCTTCACCTACAACAGCAACAGCGCGGAGGTGTTCTACATAATAAGTCAGCTGCTCACCAAAGACATCAACAAAGACAAGATATACCGCAACGTATACAATAACTACAGCGAGAACCGCCTGCGCCTCATCGGCTATGTGCTCTACAAGAAGCTCGTCACCATAACCGACTGCCACGCCTCGTTCTTCGTTCTCACCCGCAACGATCTGCGGCGCTTCAACTACATAAAGGGCGATGCCGAAGGACTGGTGAACATGCCGCTGCAGATAAAAGGCATGAAGCTGTCAATATCGCTGCGCGAAGACACCGAGCGCGACAAGCTTGTGTGGGTGAGCCTGCGTTCGGTAGACGATTTCCCCTGCAACAAGATGGCAGAGATGTTCTTCAACGGCGGCGGACACCTCAACGCCTCCGGCGGCAGGCTGCAATGCTCCATAGAAGAGGCTGTCGCCATAACGCAACGCGCCATCCTGCACTTCGAGAACATACTCAATCCCATGCCGTAAGACGACAGCATGACAGATAGATAATTAACTGTTTTATACTGTCTTTTTGGATTAAAGTAACGAAATAATGATGAGTATTGGCAGGTTTTTATTAATTTTGCCGCAAATTGCAACCTCACATATCATACATATCACAACAATGAAGAATATTTTTCTGTATCCGCTGATAGCCATCTGCTCACTGATGCTGCTTGCATCGTGCGATGATGAAGAGACCTACGGAGAGAAGAAAGAGAAGGAGCGCGACGCCATAAGCAGCTTTATAAGCAGCGAAGGCATCAGCGTAATAGACGAGAACCGCTTCAACGAACAGGGACAGACCACCAACCTCGACAACAACGAGTTTGTATATCTCGAGAAGAGCGGCGTATACATGCAGATAGAACGCAAGGGAGCCGGCAGCATGCTCGAGGAGAACAAGCAGGTAAACCTGCTCTGCCGTTACACCGAATACAACATAATGGAAGGTGCCATGCAGTCGCGCAACGACTACAGCGCGCGCGACTACGACAAGATGACGGTAACGCGCACCGGAGCAAGCTATACGGCATCGTTTGCAAGCGGCATAATGTACAACACCTACGGGGCGTCGGTGCCATCGGGATGGCTCGTGCCGCTGCAATATG
This sequence comes from uncultured Prevotella sp., assembly GCA_947072805.1. Lineage (GTDB taxonomy): Bacteria > Bacteroidota > Bacteroidia > Bacteroidales > Bacteroidaceae > Prevotella. The sequence continues at coordinate 6,835 of CAMTJK010000121.1, read as the reverse complement.
TCAAAGTGGGCAGGCAGACAAGCGAAAGCGAGGGCATAGCCAAGGTGCGCATCATCGTGCCCCACACGCAGGGACAGGCCTACGCCATGTCGAGCGTATATCCCTGCTTCTACACCATCACCTATCAGAGAGAACGCTAAAATCATACGCTCCCGCTGTTGCAGCCGCCACGACGGTTGCAACAGCGGGACCTTCTTTTGTATTTAATTAACCTAACCGAATCATGACACTCATCAAATCCATCTCCGGCATAAGAGGCACCATAGGAGGTCGTCCCGGAGACACACTCAATCCGCTCGACATAGTAAAATTCACCACAGCATACGCCACCTTCATACGCCGCAGCAACCGCTCCGCAAGCGGACGCATAGTGGTGGGACGCGATGCACGCATCTCCGGCGAGATGGTGAGAAGCGTTGTGTGCGGAACACTGATGGGATGCGGCTACGACGTGACCGACATCGGACCGGCATCGACACCTACTACAGAGCTCGCCGTGCGCATGAGCGGTGCCGACGGAGGCATCATCATCACGGCAAGCCATAACCCGAGACAATGGAACGCGCTGAAGCTGCTCAACGCCGAAGGCGAATTTCTTACCGCTGCCGACGGTGCCGAGGTGCTCGACATAGCCGAAAGGGAAGACTTCGACTACGCCGACGTGGACAGCCTCGGACACTATACCGAAGACAAGAGCTTCGACAGGAAGCACGTGGAAAGCGTGCTCGCACTGCAACTTGTCAATGCCGACATCATAAGGAAAGCCAACTTCCGCGTATGCGTGGACGCCATAAACAGCGTGGGCGGCATAATCCTGCCCCCTCTGCTCGACGCACTCGGCGTGAACTACACCATACTCAACGGCAAAGCCGACGGCGACTTTGCCCATAACCCCGAACCGCTGGAGAAAAACCTCGGCGGCATAATGCAGGAGATGGCTAAAGGCAGCTACGACCTGGGCATAGTGGTGGACCCCGACGTGGACAGGCTCGCATTTATATGTGAAGACGGAAAGATGTTCGGCGAAGAATACACGCTCGTCAGCATTGCCGACTACGTGCTCAGCCGCACTCCGGGAAACACTGTAAGCAACCTGAGCTCCACACGCGCCCTGCGCGACGTCACCGAACGCAACGGAGGCACATACACGGCAGCGGCAGTGGGAGAAGTAAACGTGACAACCAAGATGAAAGAGGTAGGTGCCGTGATTGGAGGCGAAGGCAACGGCGGTGTCATATACCCCGAAAGCCACTACGGCAGAGACGCCATCGTGGGCATAGCACTCTTCCTTACGCATCTCGCAACCAAAGGGTGCCGCGTGAGCGAACTGCGTGCCTCACTGCCCGACTACTTCATAGCCAAGAACCGCATAGACCTTACCCCGCAAACCGACGTGGACGCCATTCTCGAAAAGGTGAAAGAGCTGTATAAGGACGAGCGCGTGAACGACATAGACGGCGTGAAGATAGACTTTCCCGACAAATGGGTTCATCTGCGCAAGTCGAACACCGAACCTATAATACGCGTTTACAGCGAGGCGACAACGATGGCAGAAGCCGACGAACTCGGTAAGAAACTCATGCAAGTGGTTTACGACATGACAAAAGCGCAGTAAAGGACCATCCTTTCCGCTTCCCAGAAACAGTCAGAAAGTGTTTACATACAACTATACAGCACGCGTCAGGTTATCATTACGCCTGATTCTGGTCCTCATTCTCTGCACACAGGGACTTACCGAAGCCGCAGCTCAATGCCGCAAGCACCCTACGGAGATGAACGTGGTGCTGCTCGGCGACTCGAACACATGGATAGGCGGCGACAGCTGCAACCTGGCGAGGGGATGGAACAAATGGTTCCGCGACGAACTTGCACCGGCCTCGTGCCGCTCTTACGCACGCAGCGGTGCCACATGGACCAATACCGAGGCTACCGTAAACACCACTTCAGAATATACAGAGAAGCTCGGCGACAACAATGTGGTGTATAACCAGATAAACCGCCTTGCGGAAGCCGTTGCCGAAGGGCGTCAGCCTGTTCCCGACATGATACTAATAGCCGCTGGCACCAACGATGCGTGGTTCTCGGCCAAGCGTCCGCTGGCATTCGCAAAGACGGCAGACGAAGCCTTTGCCGCAATAACCGACGACGAAGGCGGCGGCGCCGACATAATGTCACGCCCTGCCGGCAGCATACTTACGCTCGCCGAAGCGGTGCGTTACGGTTGCACAATGCTGCAAAAGGCTTATCCCGACGCCATGGTAATAGTGCTCACGCCGCTCCGTTCTACCGCCGTGCCCGACAAGTCGATACGTACCGCCGGTGACATTATGGAGGAATGCTGCCGCAAAATGGGCGTCGGCGTGATAAGGCAGGACGGCAACGACTTCATAAGCCCGAAGCAGGAACGGCGCCACAAGCGCTTCACCACCGACGGCACCCACACCAACGAGGCAGGCGCAAGGCATAACGCAAGACTTATAACAAGTGCGGTGAGGGCGATGCTCCACGCAAGATGAATACATACAGAGGCGGATCACGCCCACAGTAACAAAAAAGAACGATGGTATTCTCCGATTTATTCTTTCTTTTCGCATTCATTCCGGCTTTCGTCATAGTATATCTGACGGCAGCCCTCATTGACAAGACGTTCATATCCACCCCCCATCATCACAGCAATGCAGCCAAGAACGTGGCACTCGTGGTCTTTTCGCTCATCTTCTACGCATGGGGCGAACCTGTCTACGTGTTTCTTATGCTCGTCTGCGTGCTGCTCAACTACATCTTCGGCAGGCTCATCGGCGGCATAAGTCACCGCAAGGCGGCTCTCGCGGCAGGTCTGGCTTGCAACATTGCCATCCTTTCGGTGTTCAAGTACCTCGGTTTTCTTGCGCAGGTGCTCTGCGACATAGGCATTCCGGTAGCCAAGCCAACCATTGCCCTGCCCATCGGCATCAGCTTCTACACGTTCCAGTCTATCTCTTACCTCATAGACGTCTACCGCCGCGAGTCTCCCGTACAGAGGCGCTACGTCGATCTGCTGCTGTACATATCCATGTTTCCGCAGCTCATTGCCGGACCTATCGTACGTTACGGCACGGTGGCTGAAGAAATAAGCGGGCGGCGCGTTACGGCAGACGATATCGCCGACGGAGTGTTCCGCTTTCTCTGCGGACTCGGCAAGAAGGTAATCATCGCCAACCAGTTCTCGGAGATTGCCGACCAGTTTCTCGCCGGCGGTGCAGCCTCTTCGTCTACGGCAGGCGCCTGGGTAGGCATCGTGGCGTTCACCATGCAGATATATTTCGACTTCTCCGGCTATTCCGACATGGCGATAGGCATAGGCCGATGCCTCGGATTCCACTTCAACGAGAACTTCAATCATCCCTACTGCTGCAATACAATCACCGACTTCTGGCGCAGGTGGCACATCTCCCTGGGCAGCTTTTTCCGAGACTATGTGTACATTCCGCTCGGTGGCAACCGCCATCACCAGGCGGCAAATATCCTTGTCGTGTGGTTTCTTACCGGCATGTGGCACGGCGCGAGCTGGAACTTCATAATCTGGGGCGTCTACTTCGGCATCATCGTAATGCTGGAGAAATATACTATACTGCGCATTATCAGATATATTCCGCGCATAATCCTCCACACGTACAGTCTTGTCCTGGTGGTGATTGGATGGGGAATATTCTATTTCGACAACTTTTCCGAGATGACCAGCTTCTTCAACGTGTGTTTCGGAAACGCCGCCTCTCTCACCGATTTTGTGGCCATGAATGCCCTTACCGACAAGTTCTGGCTCTGGATAGCAGCCATACTGTTCTGCATGCCGCTCCGCACATGGGCATATAAAGCCACCACCCTGTGCTTCAGACAAGGCGGCCGGGCGGAGCGGAGCATAGTGCTCGTGTCGCGCCTCGCCGTATCGGTGGCAGTGCTTGTACTCAGCGTGGCACTGCTTGTGGGCGCCACCAACAACGCCTTCCTCTATACCAGATTCTGACAATGCCTCGAGGGCATCATCATCACATATATATCATGCAGAAAAAACATTTATCATATAGACTGAAGACCACCGTTGCCCTGATATCAATGGTTACCGCCGCATTGTCTTCGGCGGCTGCCGGCGACGGGGAGAGTCCTGAAGCTACCGACGGGAAAAGCCGCATTGCAGGTGAATACCGCAACACCGTGACTGCCAGCGAGCGTGCAAGAAAGGCACGCAAGGGCATCATCATAATAGGCTCGGGCAAGAACACGCGTGCCGTAGAACCCTACTCGGGCAGCATGGAGAACGCTCTCGGCTATGCTGACATAGTGAACAGATACGACTCTCTCTTCGGAACGCAGGCAAAAGTGTACTGCATGGTCATTCCCAACGCCGTGGAATATTACTGTCCGGATGCGGCACGCCAATGGACCAAAGCCGAACGTCCGGTGATAGACGGCATATATACCAGGCTTGCCACGTCGGTTGCGCCGGTAGACGTCTATACCACACTCGGAGAGCATGCCTCCGAAGACATATACTCACGTACCGACCACCACTGGGCACCGCTCGGCGCCTACTATGCGGCACAGACATTTGCCGATGTTGCCGGCGTGCCGTTCATGCCGCTCGACAGCTACGAGGAGCGCACCGTAAACAACTACGTGGGCACGATGTACCGGTTCTCGCGCGACATGTCGGTGAAGCGGGCTCCCGAAAAGTTCGTCTATCACGTGCCGCGCAATGTAGACTTCTCCACGACCTACATCAACTACACACTCAACGCCGACCGCACCGAAGTGACCTCCGAGACGGAACCGGGCGAGGGCGAATTTTTCCTGAACTACAGCGACGGCAGCAGCGGAGCCTACTGTACCTTCATGGGCGGCGACACCAAGACGGTAAGCGTACGCACATCAACAGGCAACGGGCGCAGGCTGCTCATACTCAAAGACAGCTATGGCAACGCCCTGCCGGGTTATCTCTTCGGCTCGTTTGAAGAGATTCACGTCGTGGACTGCCGCTATTTTACCAAAAACATGACGCAATATGTCAGCGAGAAGGGCATAACCGACATTCTCTTTGCCAACAACCTGATACACGCGTCGATGACACGCATAGCCGAAAACTATGCAAACTACCTCATACAATGACCCTTTCCGGCACACATCACACCTGAAGAAGCAAATGAAGGCAAGCCATATCTACATATTTATCATAGCAATGGTATTCGCGGCATTCGCCGTTGTGTTCGATACCTTTCCGCGCAGCACCTTCTCGGAACTCGAGAAGCGCGAGCTTGCACGCTTTCCACATTACACCGCCGAGTCGCTCGCCGACGGCTCGTTCACTGCCGCCATATCCTCATGGTTCAGCGACAGCGAACCCTATCGCGACACGTTCATGGAACTGAGCATGTTGGTAAAGGGCAGCCTGCGTATGGCAGCCTCCGAAGAGAGCGTATCGTTTCATGCCTCTGCCGATTTCAAAGCCGTTTCCGACAGCGGCGCTGACGACGAAGAGGCTTACGAAGAGCGCGGCACCGACGGGACGGAGGGCATGAGCGACTTCGACAACAACATAACCGCCGACGAGAACGCCAAGATAGCCAATGCCGGCATCATCGTGGTGGGAAGCGGCAGCAACGTGAGGGCTCTCATGGCTTACGGAGGCAGTTCGAAGAGCGGCAGACGCTATGCCGAGGCTGCCAACATATACAAGCGGCGGCTGGGCAACGGCGTCAATGTGTACTGCATGGTCATTCCCACCGCCACCGAATACTACTGCCCGGACAAGGCACAGAGCTGCACCAACCGCCAGTTGCCTACCATAAAGAACGTATATTCACTGCTTTCCGACTCCGTCAAGGCTGTCGATGTATATACGGCGCTCGGCAACCACGCCTCGGAAGACATATACCTGCGCACCGACCACCACTGGGCTCCGCTCGGCGCATATTATGCGGCACAGGCTTTCGCCAAAGTGGCAGGTGTTCCCTTCATGACAATAGACCGCTACGAGCGGCGCGTGGTACACGGATACGTGGGCAGCATGTACGGCTATTCAAAAGACATAGCCATAAAGAACGCTCCCGAAGATTTTGTATACTATGTGCCACGCGATGTAACCTATACCACAACCTACATTAACTACACCATAGACGAACTTTACAGGGTGCGCAGCGAGAGCAAGCCTGTGAGGGGGGCTTTCTTCATGCACTACCGCGACGGCAACGGCGGCGCCTACTGCACCTTCATGGGCGGCGACACAAAGATAACGCAGGTACGCACATCGACAAAGAGCCGCCGACGCCTGCTCATACTGAAAGATAGCTTCGGCAACGCCCTGCCGGGATATCTCTTCGGCTCGTTCGAGGAGGTTCACGTGGTGGACTCGCGATATTTCACGAAGAATATGGTGCAATATATAAAGGAGAACAGAATAACCGACGTGCTCTTTGCCAACAACATATTCAACGTCTGTTCGCCGAAGATAGGCAACAAATACATCTCCTTCCTGGACCAGAAGCCCGGAATAAAGCATTATCCGGCAGACTCCACCGAGGTGGCAGTGCCTGCGGTTGAGGCAGAAGGCGCTACAATGCCGACTGACGGCATGCCAGCTGCCACTCCTAATGTGACGGAGACGGAAACGGCGGCGCCTACCGACTCTATCCGATGACACATCGCTAAAGTTTCATTAACATTTTGGAAAAATCTTTACTTTAACGTGTGTTAATCGGCACCCAAACCTCGATTTGAAACCTACGACGCGAAAATTGGCGTTTTTAGTCTCAAATAGGGAGCGCTGATAGTCAGCGAGTTACGCGTTTTGCCATTTAATACC
>CAMTJK010000120.1 GCA_947072805.1 uncultured Prevotella sp. | reverse complement strand
AGCAAGCCTTTCGAAAAGGTAGAAGGAGGTCCGGATAAGGCAGTGCTGAAGAACAAGTGCTTCTACGGATATGTGGATTTCCAGCTCATTGGCATGCTGATGGCTATATCAGGCAAGGCAAACGTATCACAACTGCAGGCCGCTACGCAGTTCATCAAGTCGTTTGAACTGTCTCTCTATGACAATTTAAGATACGAATTGGTGCTGAACATGCAGGACCAGAGCAAGAATCCGCTTGCTGCCATTGCCGAGATTCTTACGAAATGATTGCCGCTGAAGCCTTTTTACGGCATGATTTCGGCATGATGACGAACAAATACAGCTCTCTCTGTAACTGAAATGGGAAATATTCTTGTTTACAAGCTCCTCCGGCGGCACGTCAATGCGTGGCAGTTGGCAGGCTTTGCCCTTGCCAATCTGTGCGGAATGACTATCATTCTTGCCGCCATACAGTTCGCATCGGATGTCATTCCGCTGTTTACCAGGGGTGACAGCTTCCTGCGTCCGGGGCAGGTTGTGGTGACAAAGCGTGTCAGTGCGCTGCGTACACTTACCGGAAGTGCGCCTGTTTTCAGAGAAAGAGAGATTGAAGAATTGCGCGAACAGCCCTTCGTACGCGACGTGGGGCTGTTCACGCCATCACAGTTTGGAGTATATGCCACTGTCGGCAGCCGCTCCATGGGTATGGAATTTGCCACGGAGATGTTTTTCGAATCGTTGCCCGATGCCTTCATCGACGTCGATCTTGAACGCTGGCATTATGTTTCCGGCAGCGATTCGGTGCCCATCATTCTGCCGCGCAACTATCTTAACCTTTACAACTTCGGCTTTGCCGGCAGTCAGGGACTGCCTGCCCTCTCCGAGACGCTGGTGCGGCAGGTGGGGATAAGGCTGCGCCTCACCGGCACACACGACGTGCGCTTCATGAGGGGCAATGTGGTGGCGTTCTCCAGAAAGCTCAACACCATACTCGTGCCGCAGTCGTTTATGGACGAGATGAATGCCTCGCTTTCGCCCGAACGAACGTTCCGACCCTCGCGCCTGGCGGTAATCACAGCCAACTCTGCCGACGACCGCCTTGCCGACTATCTGCAGAAGAAGGGTTACGACACCGAGGGCGGCGATGCCGACGCTTCCAAGACGGCGGGATTTCTGCGTCTCGTCACAACGGCGGTGGCTGCCGTGGGCGTAATAATCTGCATACTCTCCTTCTACGTGCTGCTGCTTAGCATCTTCCTCTTATTGCAGAAGAATACGACGAAGATTGACAACCTTCTGCTCATAGGATATTCGCCGTCGGCGGTAGCCCGTCCGTTCCATCTCGTGGCCTTGGGACTCAATGCCGTGGTGCTTGTGCTGTCGCTGTGGATAACGTTCTTACTGCGCGGCGTCTATCTGCCACGCTTCGGCGAACTGTATCCGCGCTTCGAACCGTCAGCCACGCTGCCCACGCTCGTCACAGCCATTTCGCTGTTTCTGCTGGTGGCACTGCTCAACTATACCGCCGTGCGCCGCAAGATAACAGCCATCTGGAACATACACAAGTGAGTGCTCAGTGTGATTGTTTCGACCCGAACCTGCCATTATGCCGGCACAGACAGGCTAAGCTGTCTGCCTTATGCCAGCACATACAGGTGAAGCAATGATTCTCAAAGCTTTTTTATCTTCAGTACGGGAAGCAGCCTTGTGCCGTCGTTTTGGGGCAGTGTAACGGTGAGCGCGTCTTTTGTACGGCTGAACGACACCTTTCCGTATCCCAGCAACTCCACTTTCTTTATGGCTTTGTCGAAAAGACTGCTGCCTTCAGCCATAGCCTTGACCTTTATGGTGCCATCCTCGGGCCATGCCAGTGCTGTCACGTAGACGTACTCGTCGGTCTGGGTGAAGCGTATCTCCTCTGCGCCGGCTTTGGTGTACTGTTTGTCGTTGAAGCCCTGTGCGTTTATCTTTATGTCGCTTTCGGCGATGGGACCCTCTCCGAATATCTTCCATGGGCGTGTGCCCACAATGCTTTCCTTGTTGGTCTTCATCCACCTGCCGAACTCCTTCATTATGGCTATCTCCTTCTCGTCGGGAGTTCCGTCAGCCCTTAGCGGAACCGACAGCAGCATGTTTCCGTTCTTCGATACTATGTCCACCAGCAGTTTGGCAACGGTGGCGGCACTCTTGTAGCGTCCCTTCTGGTACACGCCGTTGTTGTAGTGCCAGTCGCCAATGCAGTTGCAGCACTGCCACGGCTTCTCCATTATTCTGTTTGGTGCGCCGCGCTCCACGTCCCACACCAGCGCGTCTTTCATCTCGTCGGTGAGAATCTTGCCGAACACCACCGCTTCGTTCTTTCCCTTGTGCATCTTCATGCTGCGGTTGTACATGTGTGCCGCTATCTTCATGCCTGCGTCGCTCATGGGATAGAACGGCAGTACGGTCACGTCGAAGTATATAAGGTCGGGATTGTATCTGTTTATGGCGTCGAGCGTGCGGTTGTAGAAGTTGGTGACAAACTCTTTCGATGGCGGGTTGGCGCCGTTCTCCCATCCCCATTGGTTGTGAATGCTGTTGTTGTCCCATGTTCCCTCGCTCATGTCGTGGTCTTGTGCATAGAGTTTCTGCGGGTCCAGTCCCTTCCACCACTTCTCTGTACCGTCGGCGTTGGGTTTGTAGCCATCTTCCTTGGTGAGCCATCCGTCGTATTTCACGCCGCGTTTGTCACCTTTCAGGTCGAAGCGGCGGCTCGGTTCGTACCATATCCATGCGTGGTCGGCGTGGAAGGATATGCCGAAAGGCAGTTTCATCTTTTTTGCGGCGGCAGCCCATCCTGCGAGCAGGTCTTTGTGCGGACCGATATCCTTGGCGTTCCACTCCTGGTATTTGCTGTCCCAGAGGTCGAAGTTGTCGTGATGGTTTCCGAGAGCGAAGAAATACTGTGCCCCGCATTCCTCAGCGTAGAATCTTACCAGTTCCTCCGGGTTCCAGTTCTCTGCCTTGAAGAGCGGCAGTATGTCCTTGAATCCCACCTCGCTCGGGTGTCCGTAATGCTTCAGGTGGTAATTGTATTTGGCAGTGCCCTCCTGATACATGCTGCGTGCCATCCAGTCGCCCGAGCCCTCCACGCATTGTGGTCCCCAGTGCGCCCATATACCGAACTTGGCGTTGCGGAACCATTCCGGAACCTCGTAGTTTCGCAGCGATTCCCAGTCGGGGGTAAATGTTCCCCTCTCCATAGGCTCGTCGGTTTCGTCTACCGGAATCTTGTAGTTCTGTGCCTGCATCGACAGGCATGCCATTGCAGTAAGTAGTAACAGATGTCTTTTCATGTTGTAATGATTTGTTTTGTAGTTATTATAATGTATATGCTTAGTTCCGTTTTACAGTGTGTTTTTGCGGTAGCTTGCTATTGCCCACGTCCATGTGGCGGCGGTATATGCTGCGAGCGGCAGAAACTGAGGCAGTAGCAGTCTTGCGCTGTCGCCTTTCAGGTATATGTCGCGGAAGGCGTTGATGATATAGCGCATGGGATTGAGCCTGGTGAGCAGCTGTGCCCATTCCGGCATGCTGCGGATGGGGGTGAGCAATCCTGACATGAGGATGAAGATGACGAGGAAGAAGAACATTGTGAGCGCGGCTTGCTGCAGGGTGGAGGAGTAGTTGCTCACTATCACGCCGAGGCTCGCCACAAGCATGCAGAAAAAGACGGCAAAGACGAAGACCGAAACGACGCTCCCTGTCGGAGCTATGCCATGTATGAGCCGTGCGGCAACAACCCCTTCGAGCGTCATTACCAGTCCCACGACGATGTAGGGTATTAGTTTCGAGAGTATGAAGTCGAGTTTGCCGATGGGCGTCACGTTTATCTGTTCGATTGTTCCCTTCTCCTTTTCGCCCACTATGTTAAGTGCAGGCAGGAAGCCCACGATGAGAATGAGCATTATGGCAAAGACAACGGGAGTCATGTATAGCTTATAGTCGAGATTGTCGTTGTGCAGATATCTCACCGATACGCCGTCGGCAGCTGTCGGCACGTCGCTGTCGCCATCGCCTGCGTTTATTATCTGCGAGACATACATTCCTGCCATAGCCCCTTTCATGCCGTTTACGGCGTTGGCATCTACACGCACGCAGGCATTGCCGTGCTTTGTGACAACTGCTTTCTCGTATCCGCGCGGAAATTCCACCACCACGTCAGCCTTGTCGCCGTCTATGGCCTTCATGGCTTCGCCGTAGGTGGCTGCACATCCGGCGAGTTCAAGATAGGCAGAGGCGTCCAGGCGGTTGATGAGGCGCATGGTGGAGGTGCTGTGGTCGTTGTCCACTACTACGAGGCGTATGCCTTTCACCTCCTGTGTGGCAAGGCGGGGAATGACATTGACCAATGCCACGGGCAGAATGATGAAGATGACGGGCAACAGGCGGTTGCGCAGCATCTGCTTGAACTCTTTTTCTATGAGATAGGGCAATACCATGATATGTCTTTTCCGTTGTTATGTCAGTGGCGCTGCTGTCATTCCAATCGCGTCTTGAACAGTTTCACACTCAGGGCGATGAGCACCGTTGCCTGCAGGCAGAGTATGCCGAACTCCTTTGCCACGTCGGCAAACTCCACTCCCTGTATTAGTATGCGCCGCACGGCGTTCATGAACCACCGCGCAGGTACTATGAGCGATACCCTTTGGAACACTTCCGGCATGCTCTCTATAGGAAAGGCAAGTCCGCTAAGGTACATGGTGGGCACTATGAGCAGCAATGACAGCAGCATGGCGGCGAGCTGGCTGCCCACCAGGCAGGAGATGAGCAGTCCTAAAGCCAGGGCGACAAGAATGTAGACCATGGAAAGGGCGAAGAACGAGAGTATCGACGTCCAGCCCACGCCCACTTCGCCTATGGGCAGACCGAAAGCGTACTTGCTGAGCAGCAGAACGCTTGCAATGTTTACGCAAGAAACAATGAAATAGGGAATGAGCTTGCTCAATATGATGACAAACGGATTGAGTGGCGAGGCGAGCAGTATCTCCATGGTGCCGTTTTCCTTTTCGCGCACTATGCTTATGCTCGTCATCATGGCGCAGATGAGCAGTATTATCATGCCTATGATGCCCGGCACAAAGTTGTATTCCGACTTCATCTGCGGGTTGAACAGCATCCTTACGCTCACGTTGCCCTCCATTTCCGTGCCGCTCATCAGCTGCATGAGGTAGCCCATGCGTGTCTGTGCCTGGTTTGGTTCGCTGCCGTCAATGAGCAGTTGCACGTTATTGTCCTTGTCGATGATAAGGGTCACGTCGGCATCGTCGCGGTTGGCAGTAACGGTGAAGTAGGTGTTGGCGTCTATGCGTTCGTGCAGGGCGCGGCTTTGCTGCGTGTCGGACTGGTCGATGAAGCATACCCGCGTGTCTTTCACCTCGGTAGAGATGGCAAAGCCGAACAGACAGATAAGCACGAGCGGCATGACCAGCAGTATGAGCATCGTGCGCGAATCGCGGAATATGTGCAGGAACTCCTTGTGTATGAATGAAGCGAACTGTTTCATGTGCGTTTTGCTTGTCGTGCCAGATAAAGGAATACGTCGTACATCGTGCCCACACCGTATTTGCGTTTGAGTTCGTCGGGAGTGTCGAGCGCCTCAATCTTTCCGTCCACCATTATAGATATGCGGTTGCAGTATTCCGCCTCGTCCATGTAGTGCGTGGTGACGAAGACAGTCATTCCGCGTGCCGCCGTGCGGTAAATCATCTGCCAGAACTGCTTGCGCGTGTCGGCATCCACGCCGCCCGTAGGCTCATCGAGAAACACTATGTCGGGGTTATGGAATATGCTTACGGCGAAGGCCAGCTTCTGCTTCCATCCGAGTGGCAGCGCCTTTACCATGGTGTGGCGTATGGCGGCAGCCCCAAGCTCGTCGAGCAGTTCGTCGGCGCGGTGTCGTATGTCGTCTTTCGCCATGCCGTATATGCCTCCGTAGAGTGTCATGTTCTCGTAGACGGTGAGATCTTCGTACAGGGCGAAGTTCTGGCTCATGTATCCGATGTGCTTTTTCACCTCCTCGTATTGCGTGGCACAGTCGTAGCCGGCAACGCTTGCACGCCCGTCGGAGGGTCGGCTAAGTCCGCAGAGCATCTTCATGGCTGTGGTCTTGCCGGCGCCGTTGGCTCCGAGGAAGCCGAAAATCTCGCCCCTGCGCACCTTAAAGGTAATATGGTCGGTGGCAATGAAGTTGCCGAACTGCTTTGTAAGTCCTTCCGCCTCTATGACAAAGCCGTTGTCGTGCGGCATGCTGCTGCGTATTATTTCTGTTTCCTTCGGCATCACCTCGCCGGGGTGTCCGGTAGCCGTTATCCTGCCGTTCTCGAGCAGTGCTATTCTTGAGCATGCCATCACCTCGTCGCGGTAGGGTGTGCTCACAATGATGGTAATGCCATATTGCCTGTTCAGCTTGGTAAGCATGCCAAACAGTTCCTTGCGCGACACCACGTCAATGCCGGTGGTGGGCTCGTCGAGAAAGATGATGCGTGGTGCGTGTATGAGCGTGCAGCAAAGAGCCAGCTTCTGCTTCATGCCGCCCGACAGTTTGCCTGCCTTGCGGTCTTTGAAGGGTTCTATCTGCATGTAAATGTCGTCGATGAGATGGCGGTTGGCTTCGGGTGTGGTGCCGAAGGTGGTGGCAAAAAAGCGCAGGTTCTCTTCCACCGTAAGGTCTTTGTATAATGAGAATCTGCCCGGCATGTAACCTATGTCCTGCCTTATGCGCCTGTAGTCGTCCACGATGTCCATGCCGTTCACCGTAGCCCTGCCGCCGTCGGGCTTCAGCAGTGTGGCAAGCAGGCGGTAGAGTGTGGTCTTGCCAGCGCCGTCGGGACCGATGATGCCGAAAAACTCGCCCTCGCCGATGTTTAGTGTCACACCGTCGAGTGCCTTTACGCTACCCTTGTTGTAGGTCTTGCGCAGGTCTTCCGTGCTGACTATAATGCTCATAGCCTTATGTCTCCGTACATCCCTATCTTTATCATGCCGTCGTTGGCCACCTTTATCTTCACGGCATACACAAGGTTGGCACGCTCGTCCTTTGTCTTTATGGTCTTAGGCGTGAATTCTGCCCGCGTGGCAATCCATGTCACCGTTCCTTCGTACGGTTTCTCCCTGCCGTCGATATATACCGATACCTTCTGTCCTGTCTTCAGCGTCTCGTACTGACCGGCGGTGATGTAGGCGCGCAGTGTCATGTCGCTCATGTCGGCAATCTTGAAGAGCGGTGTGCCCGGCATGGCATACTCGCCGGTCTCGCAGTAGCGTTGCAGAACAGTGCCGTCGATGGGCGAGAGTATGGTGGCATCGCTTATTTTCTCGCTTACCTGGTTTATCTGCGCCACTACCGACTTGCTCTGTCCGGCAAACGACTCGTTCGATGAGGCGAGCTGGTCGCGTATGGCTGCTGCCTGTTTTTCAATCACGCTTATCTGGTATGCAATGTCGTCCACCTGCTTCTGCGAAGCGGCTCCGGCAGCCAGCAAATCTTCGTATCGTGCCTTCTCCCGCCGCAGGTTGGCTGCCTGCTGGCACAGTGCTGCTATCTGCGCCTCCACATCCACCTTGTGCGATTCGGCAGCCAGCCGTGTCTGTTCCAGCTGCTCCTTCTGCAACTTCAGTTGCGTGTCGTCCATGCGTCCGAGGGTATCGCCCTGCCTTACACTGCTGCCCTCGTCGGCTTCGAGATACATTATCTCGCCTTGCGTCCTTGCGCTCACTGTAACTTCCGTCGCCTCAAATACTCCCGACGCGTCGTATGCGTTGTCGCCGCTGCCGCAGGCTGTCGTAAGCAGTGTCATGGCGAACAATAAACAATGGTGTTTCATATATCAAACGATAGGTTTTCTGTTGTTATATACATTATATTATATATAGTGGTGGCGTTCCCGTGGATATGCTCCGGCAGTCATTCGCCCTCTATGCGCCGCAGTTCGTAGAGGGCCTTCAGATATTCCACTTCGTGCAGAGACCTGTTTATGGCAGCCCTGTTCTCGCGGCTTATCTCCTGAATGAGGTTGTCGGTGTCTATGATTCCGCCGGCGAGTTTTGCCTCGGCAGCCATTCTTATCCGCTTCCGCAGAGCCACAATCTCGTCGTCTTCAGCCATCAGCTTCCTCTTCAGGTCTATGTTTTTCTGTTCCTGCGTCTCCTCCATCCTTTGGTTGAACAGGAACGTCTCCCTCGCCACCTCTATGTCGTCACGCTGTGCCTGTAGTTTTCTGCGGTCGTTCCTGTTGGTCTGTAAAGAAGATATGTTCCATGTTATTTTCGCTCCGGCGAGAGCGTTCAGCGAGGGTGTGCGTTCGAACATGTCGCGAAACATATCGTAACCCATATATCCGTAGTATCCTTGTGCAAACAAGCCTATTCGCGGTCGCAGGGCGGCGTTGAGAGCTTTCTCGCGGGCGGCATTGAGAGACAACTGACTGTCAAACAGCTGCAGTTCCGGTCGTATGCCTTTCCCTGCCGGTGTCTCGGCGGAGGGTTTGGTTACAGATGTCACCTCCTTGCCGCAGAGCAGCGACAGCGTTTTCTGCAGACAGTCGCGTGTGGCGGTTATTTCCAGTGTCTGCTGGCGTGCGGAGGCGAGTTCGGCATTCACCGCATCCACATCGCAACCCATTGCCACACCTTTATTATATAGGGCGGCAAGTTTGTCGGCACTCGACTTCAGCAGCCTTATCTTCTCTCCGTTGAGCCTCAGATGCTCCTCGGCGAGCAGCCATCCGAAGTATATCTCGTTTACTCTCTGCCGCAGGGCGTATATGTCTACGGCATTTCTCGTCACGTCGGCATTGCTACGGCTTCTCTCCACGGCTCTTTCAGCGCTTGCAGCACCGCCGTCGTAAAGAGTCTGCTGTATGTTTATGCCGGCACGATACTGCAGTGCGCTTATGCCCTTGGCGTCCTGTCCTTGCGAGGCGAGTATGCTCTTCAGCAGTTCGGGCAGTTCGGGCACGGCACTTTGGTAGCTGCCCTGTGCGTAGGCCTCAATCTTAGGCAGCCAGTCTTTGGCAATGTTGCTTAGTGTCAGCCTTTCCGTCTGCTTTATCAGACTGTATCGCTTTACGAGCGGATAGTTGTCGGCAGCCAGTTGCTGACATTCCTCTATGCTTTCAGCCGTGGCGGCGAATGGCATCAGGCAGGCAAGCATCATGGTTAGAATCTTTATCATCGCGTTGTCTTGGTGTTCGTTCTTAAGCTTATCTTTTACAAAGATAATGCAAATGAGCGGAAAGAAAACTTGTTTTCAATTTCCCGAATGCAGCTTATCTTATGCAAAGATATATATTTATTACGTATTTTGTTGGGAAATACAACGTACTGATAGAGCTTTTTCTGCATAAATGACGAAACTACCCGATAATTACCCGATAAAATACTTGTTTTGTCGTCTTCTTTTCTTGTCTTGCGCAAGAAGACAGACTTTTTTTTTATTCATGTTACACGATTACTTATCAGGTGCGGCAGGCTTCGTTCTGTGCCTCAAAGGTGATGGGTGTGCCATTTCTGCATTAATTTCATCGAGAGTTAATTCAGGAATGTTATTTGCGTCTTTCCTGATTTCTCTTATCAAAAAAAAAGGATTTCCGAAGAAATCCTTTTTTATTGTATTAAAGTAACCATTTTGTGTGATCCGTTTGGGGCTCGAACCCAAGACCCCAACATTAAAAGTGTTGTGCTCTACCTGCTGAGCTAACGGATCAAGCTAACCTTTGTTTCGGAAAGCGTGTGCAAAGGTAATGCTTTATTTTCAATCGACCAAATTTTTCCGATGATATTTTCGCTTTCCATGCAAAATCAGACCAAATGCAAATCGCTCATAAGCGCGATGCCGGCTGGTAAAGCTGCGATTTCACAGTCGTTGTAATTTATCAGGAAGTACTGCATATAACCCTACAGGATACACTGCGATTTGATACGTATAACATTTATTTACTTTTATGAAAAATGTTTACTTTAACGTGTGTTAATCGGCACCCAAACCTCGATTTGTAACCTACGACGCGAAAATGAGCGTTTTTCATCTCAAATAGGGAGTGCTGATAGTCAGTGAGTTACGCGTTTTGCGATATAATAC
>CAMTJK010000119.1 GCA_947072805.1 uncultured Prevotella sp. | reverse complement strand
TACCTGCAAATTATTTCTATACTTTTTTTTGAATTATTTTTTATTTGCTTGATTTGATGCAACATATAATATTACACTACCCTTTTAAAACGAATAATTTTATGTTGTAAAGCATAAAATCATTGGGTTTTGCCTTGAATTTGGATTATCAAACTGTATTATTTCCTGGGAATTTTTCGCGTTTTCGAGATTTTTTAATGCAAAACTTCGTTCAAAGGGGTGGAAAACAAATCGGATTGAGAGATTAAAACGGGGGTAGATAGAGTAAAAAATGAGGAATGTTGAAGGAATTTCGGGCATGATGATTGTTTAAAACGGCAATAGATAAAAAGAAATCGCAGGTGGAGAAAAGGAATCACAAGTTAAAAATCGCAGGCTTGAAGAGAGAGTTGAAATTGAGTAAAAGAGGAATCGCAAGCGTGAGGAGGAGGAAAGGGAGGAAATAAGGGAATTTTAAGCGTAAAAAAAACTATCGGAATCCGGAAAAGACGCCGATAGTTATATTGAAAGAGACATTTTTAATTACATACAAAAGAATCTTGTCCGAAAGTTTTGTCCGATAATCTGTCCCTATATAATAATAATGTATATTGTGTAGGCTAATATAATTAGTGTATCTCGCTGAAATATTTGAGGAATTGAGTACGAAGGAGTTTGTCCTCATTTTCAGGTTCAGCGGCATTCATGTTACCGACGTAATTTTCAGGAGCATTAAAACCTTTGGATTGTTGCCACTCTTCGAGAAGTTTGTTAGCATTGGTAATCCAAGAAGCGCCTTCGCGGATGATAGCGCTTGCCACTTCCACAGCTTTAGCACCGCTGAGGATTGATTTTGCGATACCCTTCCAAGAGTCGACACCACCGGAAACAGCGATATCTATCTGAGGCACAGAGGCTGATACAATACCGGTCCATCTAAGCGGGAGGGATAAATCGGCAGAAGAAGTGAGGGCCTGACCGATAGTAAAAGTGAGGCGATCGACATCTATATCGGTAGGGAACAAGCGGTTAAAGAGAACTACAGCCTTTGCACCACGAGCATAAAGCCCATCGCAAAGGGAGGTGATATTAGAGTGATTTGAACCAATTTTCACAATAACCGGGATATTCACCAGCTTAACCACATTCTCAACGATTTTATAATGTATTCTTTCGAAATCGCCATCTTTGTAAACGCGGGAAGTACTGAGACTCATCACGTTAAGTTCGAGTGCATCTGCACCGGCACCTTGCATACGTTTTGCGAACTCCTCCCATTTACCATCGGAATGGCAAGCGATAGAAGGGATGATAGGTATAGCGCAACGCTTTTTTGCCTCAGCGATAAGTGCAAGATAATCAGTAACAACCTTCTCGCTCACATATCCTGACAAATAATCATAAGCCTCGGGATGGTCGTCATTACCAAGAGAAGAAATCTCCCTCATAATCGACTCTTCGAAGAGGGACTTGAGTACGATGGCTCCGGCGCCGGCTTTTTCAAACTCTACGATTTTTTGGATATTGGCAGTTTGGCTATTACTACCTACAATAATAGGGGAAACGAGTTTCAACCCTGCAAAAGAAGTATTAATCATGCTCAGAATATATTAATGCTCCGAGAAAAGAGCAACCTATAAATAAATAGTTTTCAACACATTATGCTCAACACATAAGATATTGAACATATGTGAGCCCACAACGAAATGATATTTCATCGCTGGATAGGCAAAGTTACAAAAAAAAAATCATAACGGCATAGAAATGACTTAATTTTTTTATTGCCGATTGCTAAAACTTTTGTAGCATAGAAAAATCAGGACCGGATTCTTCGCTTAGGAGTCAGTACTTTCGGTAATTATTGTTTATTTCATAATTAAAAAAAGCTCACCAAACATAGGATTATATTGTCGCCTAAATATTTTGTGGAATTAAGAAAAGGCAGTATTTTTTTGCAGTCGTAAAAATAGTGGATGTACACCAAAAATGCGAATATGGTTAGGAAGTGGGCTATTGCACGAATATCTTATAGTGACATACATATTTATCCGTTCAATCCTTTAGATCCGTGTTCGAAAAAAAAGCACCACCGGAATCTCTTCCGATGACGCATCCATCCGTCAAAGTGGTTCAGAACCTATCCCTTTACCCTCTTTCAATTCCTTTATTCTCTCCTCTATAGATTTTTTGGGCAAACGCTTATTCACAGTCAACAATCGTTGCAAAATTGATATCATCTCCTCAGCAGTCACTAGATTATCATCCAACATCCTGTCTGTCAGATACAAGATTCCCGAAACCGTCACTCCATCATCTATTGCCTTTGTCCTAAGCGTCTTATCACCAGTTAGCAATCTAAAGTCATTCTCCTTGGCATAAACCAATACAGAGATATCTTCCGGCGACAGATTGCACTTACCTTCGTACGCCTCTACCTTCTCCATCACAGTCATCATTTGCTTTCCGGAGAGCGAACGCACCTTCAATGTACCTTCTGCCACAAGCTCATCCACAGCACGTCTCTGTTCATAATCCTCCACCTCCTCGACAATCACATCCAGCGTATGGAACTCTAAACTCATCAAAGGGCAGAGCCTCAGCAGATCCGCTTTTGCCAAATCGATTAGGATATTTGTATCATTCACAACAATCTCCATCTCTTCTACAGCAGATTAAGGTTATCACGTACTTTTTCCACCGAACAGTTCAATAATGATGCAGCTTTCGAAGTCGAAATCACCTCACTTGCTAAAGCCCTGTAAACCAGTCGCTCAAAGCGATTCGTATGCTCATCATCCACCAAACTCTTTTCAACTGCAGTCTTGAACTGAGGCAAAGCGTTTTTCTTTTTAAAATACGACTGATATCGTCTCCGGGTAATCACATTCAGCTGAGCAGCCTTTGCCATCAATGCATCTACACTAATTCCATATTCTCGCTGAACTACTTGCAGTTCAACAAGAGAAATATCATGACGTGACTCACCCAAAATATCTACAAATTTTTCCTTCGGAATCAACACTTCACTGGCAAACACAGTACACATCTTTTCTTCATCCACGCCTTGTGCAAAATGCATCAGCAGATGCCCTAACTCATGGAAAATAGTCATGCGCTTCCTTTCTGCCGACATCTGTTTGTTAATCACAATTACAGGAATCTCTCCAGCCTTGTTGCACGTGCCAGAAAACTTCGCATCAGCCTCAACCTCAATGATTTTCACGCCATTGCTCTCTAATAATTCTATAACCGAAGTAATACCGTCCAAACCGATGTTCCAGTCCTTCCTTAAACGCATAGCCAAAGCCATGGCATCCTCTTCAGATTCCACTGACACATTACCATAGTCAAGCGCGAATCGAGGTTGAATGCCCAAGACACCTTCCACCTCCAGATACTTCTCAATCTCAGACATCACCATATGCTTGATACTCTCCACTTTCTTTGCACCCAACGATGCTTGCTTTCTAAACTCAAATCCATCAGCATCAATTGCTACTGTAAACGGGCGAAAGAAGTAATCCATTCTGAATCCAAGAACGCGTGCCAACATAATCAGCACGTCACTCGAAGGCATCATCTGCGCCTTCTCATATTTTTCGATGGCAGTCGAAGAAACCTTACCCTCCATCCGGTCAACCAAGTCTCGCTGTGACATGCACCTTATCTTGCGGGCATTAACTAGCCTCCTTGCAAAAGTATCTTTCATAACATCATGTTGTTTTTTAGTGTGCAAAATTAATAAAAACATTTCAATCTGCACACCATTTTCGTATTAAAAATACTTAAATCACAAAATCGTCATCTTTTTCTTAAATTATGGATAGTTACAAGCAGCTTTCAAATACAATAGAAACATGTTCGACTTTAGACTGGAAGCCAGTACCAATTCGTTAGATAGCCATAAGCGCGAGTGTTTCGTGTTCGATAAAAACAAAAGCGCCACCGGAATTTCTTCCGATGACGCTTTCGTTCGTTTATACTTTCTTTTTTACGAATCTTACAGTTCTTACAAATTACTGTTCCCCGACAGGGCACATTATTATCACACTATCGCTTCACGAATGCAATCCACGATATAGCGCACATCATCGTCCGTCACATACGGACCGGCAGGCAGGCAGAAGCCGACCTTGAAGAGATCCTCCTCCACACCATTGGTATAGACATCGATCTCTGCATATACAGGCTGCTTGTGCATTGGCTTCCATAAAGGACGGCACTCAACCTTCTTGCCCAACATGAAGACACGAAGTGCTTCAACGTTTTCATTTGGCTGGCAATCGGTAGTTGCACTATCCACCTGATGGATGACACCGGCAGCACCACCTACGGCCGACTTGATTACCTCCTTATAGGCATTCTCCTGACCTTGGATGCGCACCTCAGGGTCAATCGTTGCAGCACAAAGCCAGAAGTTTGCGTCATAACGAGAATCTGCCGGCTGACAATGCATGTGTACGCCTTTCACGTCCTTCAGCAGCTCTTCATACAGAGCCTGAACGTGCTTGTGGTGAGCAATATGCGCATCAAGAACAGTCATCTGACCACGACCGATTCCTGCACATACGTTACTCATACGGTAGTTGTAACCGATGGCTGTATGCTGATAGTAAGGATAAGCATCGCGCGCCTGAGTGGCATACCACATGATCTCGTTGGCATCTTCTGCATTACGACAGATGAGCGCACCACCACCCGAAGTGGTGATCATCTTGTTGCCATTGAACGAGAGAACACCATACTTACCAAAAGTACCAAGTACCTGACCATTGAATCGTGAACCCATACCTTCAGCAGCATCCTCAACAACAGGAATTCCGTACTTGTCGGCAATAGCCATAATCTTCTCGCAATCGTAAGGCATACCATAGAGAGCTACAGGTGCGATTGCCTTAGGATACTTTCCTGTCTTCTCTTTGCGGTCAATGATGGCCTTCTCTAATAGTTCAGGATCCATGTTCCAAGTTGTAGGCTCAGAACCCACGAATACAGGCTTTGCGCCAAGATAGGTGATAGGATGGGAGGATGCACAAAACGTGAAGCTCTGCACAAGCACCTCATCGCCAGGGCCAACGCCACACGCCAGCAGAGCCAGATGTACGGCAGCCGTACCGGCCGAGAGGCACACCACCTTTCGGTCGAGCTTGCTTCCGTCAGTATTGCCATTAGCAAAGTCCGCCAAGTCCTGTTCAAACGCATTCACGTTCGGACCCATCGGCACCACCCAGTTCGTGTCGAACGCCTCCTTGACGTATTTCTGTTCCATTCCGTCCTCGCTCATATGAGCCAGACAGAGGTAGATAGTTTTTCTTTCTACCATTGTTTAAAAGAATTTATTGTTAATGTTTATATCGTTTATTCAAATGAATATCAAGCCAAAAAGCGAAAGCCTCACCAGCCCTCGCGCAAAATTTTCTTTAATATGATAAAAAAGCGTATCCTTTGCTTTTGACTCTACGAGTCTGGTGCTATGGTTGCCCCAAAGTCTGCAAGCATCCCTCAAAAGCAAAGCATCCGATAAAAAGCCCTAACGGGAGAAAAAGCCTCCTTATCAGTCGGAAAAAATCTTCCGTACTCCCTGAGGCCGAAATACAAGAATCCACGCACGCACCATCATCCCGTTCTCCATCAGGAGAACAGAACAATGCCACATTTGTAATAACAAGATTCGATTAAATTTCTTTTTCAAAAAGACGGTCACACGACCGAAAAACAAGCAATAAAATCCACAAACTTGCAAAACTTAACAAATCATGTATATGTTTGCAAGTCAGCGGTCAATCCACAAAACTTCAATTAGTCAATATGCGACCAATTCCTCGAAATGTATTCTCATTATATACACGCAAATCCGAGGTTCTATTCAATTCTCGCGCGAAATAGTATCTTCTTATATCGTATTTCAAACACGATATAATATTAGACCATATCTTCCGATTCCATTTTGTTAAACTCTTCAAAAAACTTCGTTCTACAAGAATGCAGTTTCTCAAGTGTTTGGCAAAGGAAAAAGCAGTTATAGTCATAACTCGGCTTAGAAGTACCAAGTTGGATATCCTGAGCAAAATGCAACTGCTTTTTGTAATAGTTCACAAGGAATCCATCGGGAGTCTGATCCGCTGCAAACAAATATGCATATTCACATCCAGCAATACGTCGAAGTTTTAGCAATTGCGACAGGACAAAACGCCAAAATACAATCACGCCCATCTTGTGTCCAAAAGAATATGGCTTTGCCTCTTCCCTACATGCGTCATTCGCACAAAAGATACATAACTCAACAGCAGAATGCGTTTCCAACACTCTGTTTACATTCTGATTGGGTTCTTTAGCCAACTCCGAACGAAGACGATTCTTCTTTTTGTTCAAGGTGATAATCTGCGCAATATCAAATCCGTAACGTTTTATCAAGTCACGCAATTCACCCTCTAACACTGTTTTATCTTCTTGCGAGGTTTCTGGGGCAGTATACTTCTTGAACTTATCTAAAAACTCGGAAGCAGCATTCAACTTTTCCAAATTCAAGTTTTCAATCAGCAAACCTGTTTTGATGGCAAAGAAATATAATATGTTACCTTTCTGATCCTTTACTAGGTAAAACGCATTCTCACCTCTAGCATCCTCATCCCAAGCCGGACCCTGTAAATACGAAACAAGGTTAGGATTCTGCTTATTCGAGACCAACTGAATAGCCGCCTTGTTATCAAGATTGCTTGAAAGACGCTCACAAGACAAGCTGTCAATCTTCGCTTTTTGTTCTTCTGTTATTCTCATACAGTGGTTACGTTATTACGATACAATGCTCTTCGTAATTTAATTCTTTTGGCATCCTCACGAATATCCTCCAATTGAATTAATGTGTCGCAATAATCATCCACCCCACAACCATTTCTAGCCTTAATCCAAGAATACTCATCATGTGAAAGCATGCTTAAACTCCAAGAGTCACGAGGAGCATATTGCGTAAATACCATATCAAAAACGTTTTTGTTCGCATTAATAAAGTCATCTGATGGCATATTTATAAGCAGACCATTTTTGTACAGAGGTCTGATTAACGGCATCACGGGACCATATTTCCAAGCCATAAACTGTTCAGCAAACATAGGTTCACCTGTCTGAACGAGTGCTTCTCGCTGTGTAAAATAAAGAAGCTTATGCAGCTTCATCTCATCAATTGCCTGATGAAAAGTATCCATATATCTTTTGCAGATATACGAAGCTACCAATTGAACTTTAATCATAGGAGAACTAATATTTATGGTTTCACAATTCACTATATTATAGCTATCAAAAATCGCGCCAAGGGTACAAACATGTCACCATGTCACACGAGGCAACGACTTTGCGATGCAAAGTTACGATTATTTTTTTATCTATAGATGATTATTATATTAAATCTTCCAAAATTTTAACATACGCCCTCATTTCCTTAAAGATTGATAGTTCCAAACAACATTTTTTCGGTCGAAGACCGCTTTTTTATCTAATCTTCCCACCAGCAAGGTCAGAACTCCTCCCCAGCGAACTTCACTTTCCACCCCAGCACCGTAGCAAAAATCATCTCAATGTCCTTCCAGAAACTGTAGTTGCGATAGTAGTAGCAGTTGATGCGCACCTTATCGGGATAGATGACCTTGTCGTTATATTCAGTAGCGATTTCCTGCATCGGACGCTTATCTCCTTCCGCCTGACGCTTAGCCACATAATCGAAAATCATCTCATCCTCAAGGCGGTACTTCAGCGTTGCGGGACCAGTAATCCCCGGACGAAGCTTTAGCACATCCCTGTCATCACCCGTCAGCTTATCGGCATACCCAGGCACGTCAGGACGAGGACCAACAAACGACATATTGCCAATCAGCACATCCCACAGCCCCGGCAGTTCATCGAGCTTATAGTGGCGCAAGACAGCACCAAAAGGTGTGATACGAGAGTCGCCAGCCACCGAAACCGTTGAGCCGTTATGCTTCACCGTCATCGTACGGAACTTATGGCAGTTAAACAGCTTACCGCCCTTGCCCACACGTTTCTGCACGAAGAACGCAGGTCCTCCAGGCATCTTCACTTTCACCAGAATAGCCACCACAAGCAGCACTGGCCAGAGAAACAAGAGTCCAATCAAAGCCACGACTCTATCAAAAATCCATTTTAGTATCATATCGTATTTATCTTTAAAGCCTATAAGAAATACTTAAGATGATTTATCAACAAACCATCTAATACCATCCGCATTCACTATTATCAATAAAGTGAATCGACTTTATTTTATTAATTATTCTTAGCAACAAAAGGACGATGAAACAATATGCTTAGTATGCCTACAAACGACCCCCAGCCATAAGAAACATGAAGTACAATAAAACTAGCTAACAAATAGAAAAAGTTTAAGCCTTTCTTTATTGCTAACTTAGCACTAATAGTCCCTAAGACCAGCAAATAAGAAAACAGAGACAAGAGGCTTATGAACAAAGCAGGCCACCAAAACAAACCTACTAAGGGAGGTATAATCAACGAAAGCACGAAAATAAGAGGCACGAAGTGACGAACAGACAAAGAACGAATTTCCTTAGTGAAATATACAGTAAGGATATTCCATTTACCATTGCCAAAGTTGTTTTTTGCCAATGCTTTATAGTTCTCACGAGCCAGATATGTGCAGAAAGTGTCAGGGATAATTACAATCTTACCTCCACCTCTAATGATACGCTTATTCAATTCAATATCTTGGTTACGTACTAAACGAGTGTCATAATAGCCATACTTTTCAAACACTTCTCTTTTCCAACATCCAAACGGGACAGTCTCAACTTCCTGGGCACCATCAATACCAGTTCTAAAAGTAGAATTACCAACACCAAATCTGTTGCTCAACACTTCTTTTATAGCAAGTGTTTTAGGAGTTTTGTTCAACACGTCAGTACGGCAAACCGAACCGATATTGTCAGCATTATATTTATTTAGTCCGTAAGCTAAAGAAGAAAAATAGTTCTTTTCGTATGTAGCATGTGCATCCAATCGCATAATTACATCACCTTTTGCCTCCTTGATTCCGCGATTCATCGCACATGGAGCTATTCGTTCGGGATTGTCAATCATACGAATGAACGGATACTTTGCCGTATAGGTCGCAACTATTTCACGGGTTCTATCCTTACTCATGCCATCAACCAGGATTATCTCCAAGTCGTCCTTGGGATAATCCTGACTGAGCATACTATCTATACATTTGGAAATGTATTTTTCCTCTTGATAGATTGGTACTATTACTGATAGCATATACAATCTTATATATTAAGTGATTATATATGCTCTTCAAATCCACGGAAATGAACATTCAGCTCATGCAGGTGCTCAAGAAGTGTACCGAGAGGTGTTCCCTTGGTCATCTTTGCAAATGCATTCACATCCTTAGGGAAGC
Organism: uncultured Prevotella sp.; assembly: GCA_947072805.1. Taxonomy (GTDB): domain Bacteria; phylum Bacteroidota; class Bacteroidia; order Bacteroidales; family Bacteroidaceae; genus Prevotella. The sequence continues at coordinate 838 of CAMTJK010000119.1, read as the reverse complement.
ACTTGCCACCATAGCCGAATTTACCATCAGGACCAGGAACGTATGTATGCGTGTCGTTGATATAACCTGAAAGCAGCATTCCAGTATGCACCTTGCGCCAGTCACCACCCATCTGCTCGCAATATTCGCGGCAAGCATTGAAGTAAGTCACTTTATATGCTCCAAACACATTGTGCATGTATTTCGTCAATTCTGCCTCCAGTGGAGACATTACTGTAAACTTCTTGCCGACAAAGATTTTGGTGAGTAGCTCATGCGCACCTGTGAACACCATCGTCTGCTTCTTGAAATCCTCGATATGCGTACGCTCTGTGAGGAACTCAGGCATATAATGCACCTTATGTCCCGTTTCACGAGAGAGCATATCGCTGGTTCCCGGGAGAATAGTAGTACGAACAAATACTGGCACGTCAGGAAGGTTCTTGATAAGCTCCTTCATGAGGGTCAAGTCCTGTGTACCATCATCCTCTGTCGGCACATGAATCTGCAAGAAGGCAATGTCGATGTCTACCATCGAATCGTTGTAACCCTTTGCAGGGTCGCTAATGAAAAGTTTACACTCAGGATTGTTGTTCTCCAACCAATCTTTCAGGGCTCCACCCACGAAGCCGCATCCGATAATTCCTACATTAATCATTTTAATTAAATTTTTAATTATCAAATTTTAATACTTTATCAATTTTTCAATATTCTTTTCCAAACAAAGTGATACTAATTTTCTATTTTAAAGAGAACTATCCGTTCCGATGCAACCATTAAAATAATACCTGTCAAGCATCTCCAAGATGCGATTTGAGTCACCCAACGAACCACAGTAATCGGGCTCTCTGCAAATCGT
>CAMTJK010000118.1 GCA_947072805.1 uncultured Prevotella sp. | reverse complement strand
TTCGACCAAATATCTTTACAAATTAACTTTCATTAAGTGCAGTTACGAGCCCGTACCCGCTCTCCTTCCGTCAGCTGTCCGTCATCCCGGAGATGAAACCGCTGTTTTTTCAGCATTCCGGAAGCCAAACAGGCCCTTATTTAACATTTATATATGACATATCCGTTTGCGATTTCGACGTAAATACCTAACTTTGCAACGTATTTACACCGAAATGGGGCTGTTTTAGTGAACCGCAGAACCGTAAGCGGCACGGCAAAGCAGTCATGACCGGACATGCAACAACATCAACATACATATATGAAAATACTACTCTTAGGAAGCGGCGGCCGCGAGCACGCCCTGGCATGGAAGATTGCGCAAAGCAAGAAAGTAGAGAAACTGTACATCGCACCGGGAAATGCCGGCACATCAGACTGCGGCGAAAACGTGGCGATAGGAGTCAATGAGTTTGAAAAACTGAAAGACTTCGTGAAGCAGAACGCCATCGACATGGTGGTGGTTGGACCGGAAGACCCACTCGTCAAGGGCATCTACGACGACTTCAAGAGCGACAGCCGCACGGCAGGCATTCCCGTCATCGGACCGTCTAAAGCCGGTGCCGTACTGGAGGGAAGCAAAGATTTTGCCAAGGCCTTCATGTCAAGACACAACATACCCACAGCCAAATACCGCACCTTCGACGGCAATACGCTCGAAGAGGGTCTCGCCTTCCTTGAAACTCTCGAAGCACCCTACGTGCTCAAAGCCGACGGACTGTGCGCCGGCAAGGGCGTTCTCATAGTGCCCACACTCGACGAGGCAAAGAAGGAACTGAAGGAAATGCTGGGAGGCATGTTCGGCAACGCCTCGGCACAGGTGGTGATAGAAGAGTTCCTGAGCGGAATAGAGTGTTCGGTATTCGTTCTCACCGACGGCAAAAACTATAAGATTCTGCCCGAAGCCAAAGACTACAAGCGCATAGGCGAACACGACACCGGCCTGAACACCGGCGGCATGGGCAGCGTAACACCGGTGCCGTTTGCCACAAAGGAATGGATGAAAAAGGTGGAAGACCGCATAATACGTCCCACCGTGGACGGGCTCGCCGAAGAGGGCATCGACTATAAGGGCTTCATATTCTTCGGTCTTATCAACGTGAAAGGCGAGCCAATGGTGATAGAATACAACTGCCGCATGGGCGACCCCGAGACGGAAAGCGTCATGCTGCGCCTGAAAAGCGACATCGTAGATCTGTTCGAGGGTGTTGCCGAGGGCAATCTCGACAGCCGCAACATCGAGTTTGACGAACGCGCTGCCGTATGCGTAATGCTCGTAAGCGGCGGTTATCCGCAGGAATACAAGAAAGGCTACGCCATAGAGGGCATAGACAAGGTGGATGGAAGCATAGTGTTCCACGCCGGCACAGCCCTCAAGGACGGAACCGTGGTGACCAACGGCGGACGCGTGATTGCCGTGAGCTCCTACGGACGCGACAAGGCAGAGGCTTTGCAGAAATCGTTTGAAGAGGCACAGAAGATACAGTTCACCGACAAGTATTTCCGCAGGGACATCGGCGCCGACCTGTAACCGGAACGGCATAAGGTGCATAACACTACGAAAGGTGGCAACGGCTGACACGGCATGAAGCGACTACAAAACCGTATATCCGAAAGCAAGACCACACTGCCGGCTGTAGTCTGTTACGGCGCGGCGGCGTGGCTGGCAGGAGGCGCGACAGAAGGGCGGATGTGGATTCCGTTCGCCTGCTTCGTCATCTCCACCGCTCTTATCATGGAGCTCAACACGAGCAACGCACTCATACGTATATACAGCCGTATGGTGTCGTGCGCCTTTATTGTGCTGTCAGCCATGATATGCCCGCTGACACGTGCCTGCATCGCCCCACCCGACGACCGTTCTGCCAACATAGGCATACACCTGGCGGGCAGATATGTGGGAACGGCAGCGCCCGACGTAGCCTGCTCGGTGGCATTAGTGTGCATAATAGCTGCCTACTCGGTGCTGTTTCACACCTATCAGAACCGCAGCTCCATGGGACGCATGTATTACAGCTACGTCTTTCTCGGCATCTCGAGCATGCTCTACGTTGAAATGCTCTTCTTCATTCCCTTTTTCTGGCTTCTCAGCGTGGTTTGCCTGCAGGCCGCAAGCTGGCGCAACTTCCTTGCCACGCTGTTCGGGCTCATCACGCCCTACTGGTTTGCGGCGGTGACATTCGTGCTCAACGAGGACATCTCCGTACCGGCTCGGCACTTCGCCCTGCTCGCCGAATGCTTTGGCAGTCCCGACTATTCGGTGCTCAACGTGCCACGCCTCGTGTCGCTGGCGTTCATCGTAGTGCTCGGAATAACCGGCACCATACACTTCTACCGTACAAGCTACAAGGACAAGATACGCATACGCATGCTCTACAACTTCTTTATCGTGATGAACTTCGTGTCGCTTGTATTCCTCATCCTGCAGCCACAACACTACAATTTCCTCACTGGCATGATGATTCTCAACACATCGCCTCTCATAGCACACTTCATCTCGCTCACACAGACACGCATAACGAACATAGCCTTCCACCTGATAACGGTGACGGCACTGCTGATTACCGCTTATAATATATGGATATCATAGTAGACTTTCTCATAAATTACGGATACTGGGGCATGCTTCTGTCGGCTTTTCTCGCCGGCAGCTTCTTTCCGTTCAGCAGCGAGGCGGTAATGCTGGCACTGCTCGCAGCCGACCTAAACCCCATAAGCCTCATAGTTTACGCCTCGATAGGCAACGTGGTGGGCGGAATGTTCAACTACTTCGTGGGGCGTCAGGGCAAGCTGGAGTGGATAGAGAAATATCTGCACGTTAAGAAGAAAGACCTCGACAAGGCGGAACGCTTCATGGCAGGGCACGGAGCATGGATGGGATTCTTCGCCTTCCTGCCCATTCTCGGCAGCGCCATCACGATAGCACTCGGACTAATGCGCGCCAACATACCCATTTCGATTATAAGCATATCCATAGGAAAGATTCTGCGCTACGTGGTGCTTGTCTACGGGGCAAGCTTCGTCATGTAAAAAACTCTTCACATGTAAAACCAACCAAAAAGAAAACGAATGAAAATCAAGAATATACTGCTTCTCGCCATCGCTGCCGCACTTGCCGTGGCGTGCCATGACAATCCGGAACCCGTAAAGCCCGTGGTCACGGTAAGCATAGAGCCGCTACGATACTTCGTGGAACAGATAGCACGCGACAGAATAGACGTGGTGACAATGGTGCCAAGCGGCAACAATCCCGAAACCTACGAACCGACGGCACGGCAGATGGTGGCTCTCACCAACAGCGACCTATATATAAAGGTGGGAAATCTCGGATTTGAACAGACATGGATGAATCGGCTGAAAAACAACGCTCCGCATCTCATCATAGCCGATGCCTCACAGGGCATACGCCCCCTACCCACCACAGGAGCCACCGGCGACCCGCACACATGGATGTCGCCCGCCAACGCACTGCGCATGGCATACAACATATACTGCTCGCTCGCACGCATAGATGCCAAAGACTCGATGTTCTTCAAAAGCAACCTCGACTCTCTGCGCGACGTAATAATAAAGACCGACGCCGTGATATCAGAGAAGTTGCGCTCGCTCGACAAACGCTCGTTCATCATCTATCATCCTGCACTAAGCTACTACGCATACGACTACGGACTGAAGCAGCTTGCCATCGAAGAGGACGGACGCGAGCCCTCGGCAGCTTCGCTGCAGAATCTTATAGACAACGCCAAGAGGCAAGGGGCAAAACTGATGTTCATGCAGAAGGAATTTGCCAACCGCAACAGCGACATCGTAAGCCGGGGAACAGGCGCACGGGTGGTGGTAATTAACCCCTTGAGCTACGATTGGGACAAAGAAATACTGAAAATAACCGACGAACTGTGCAAACAATAGTTTCTCTCGACAACATAACGGCTGGCTACGACGGACGCCCGCAGATACAAGACGTATCTCTCGACATTGCCGAACGCGACCTGATAGTGCTCACCGGACCCAACGGCAGCGGAAAGACAACGCTGATGAGGGTTGTGCTGGGACTGATAAAGCCCATGAAAGGTGCCGTGACCTATCCTGCAAGCGAAAACGGCGGCCAGACGGGGATGAGCGTACACCTGCCCCGCTTCGGATATCTGCCGCAATATTCAGCCATTGACCGCGACTTCCCCATAAACGTGACTGAAACGGTGCGCTCCGGGCTCGACGGGAGCAAGCGTCTCTTCGCCCTCACCACCAAAGCCGACAGGACGGCTGTGGAACACACCCTCGAGCAGCTCGAGCTGACAGCCATTGCCAACCGGCATATCAAGGAACTGAGCGGCGGACAGCTGCAAAGGGTACTCATGGCACGCGCCATCGTATCCAACCCGGACGTAATGATATTCGACGAGCCTACCACCTACACCGACAACCGCTCCTGGCAGCGCATGAACGAAGTGGTATCGGAGCTGGCACAGAGCCGGGCGGTAATCGTTGTAAGCCACGACGAATCGTTCATCAGCCGTCTGAAGCCGACGAAACTGCTTAGAATGGATGCTGGAAAGATTGTATAAACCCAAAGCGGTCGATGGATTTAGCCCAAAGCGGTCATTATAATTACAAGGTCATACAGCTATTTCGCCCGAGCCGAAGCACCTGTGATGATGCTCGTCGTACACCACGCAGAACTGTCCGGGCGCCACTCCCTGAATCATTTCTTCGGCATGTACCACATATTCGCCCTCGCCTGTCTTCTCGAGCAAGGCGGGATGATACTCCGGAGTGTGCCTTATCTTGAATGTCACGCGCTGCATTTCCACCGGAACGGTGAGGAAATGGAAGTCGCGTATGCCGAAAACATCCCTGTAAGCGGTGCGTGGCTCGAAGCCGTGGCTTACATACAGGATGTTCGCCTCCACGTCCTTGCGCACGGCATACCACGGTCCGCCGCCGAATCCCAGCCCATGTCGCTGACCGATGGTGTGAAACCATAGTCCGCGATGCGTTCCTATCTTCTTGCCGGTTTCAAGTTCCAGCACATCGCCGGGGTTCTCGCCGAGATACCTTCTGATATATTCGTTGTAGTTTATCTTGCCAAGGAAGCAGATGCCCTGCGAGTCTTTGCGTTTCGCGTTCACGAGATGCTCACGCTCGGCAATGCGCCTCACTTCGTCCTTCATATAATGTCCTATAGGGAAAAGCGCCTTACGCAGCTGCCAATCGTATATCTGCGCAAGGAAATCAGTCTGGTCTTTCACCGGGTCCGGACTTGTAGTGAGCCATTTCAAGCCCTGTTCGTCGGTCTCGGTCTGTGCATAATGTCCGGTGGCAATGAGGTCGTAATCGTGTCCTGCCTTTTCATTGAAGGCACCGAACTTTATCAATCGGTTGCACATCACGTCGGGATTAGGCGTAAATCCGGCTTTCACCTTTTCCATTGTATAGCTTGTCACCTTGTCCCAATACTCCTTATGGCAGTCTATTACCTGCAGGCGGCATCCGAAGCGTGCAGCCACGGCTGTTGCCATTTCCATGTCTTCCTCGCTCGAGCAGTCCCACTCGGCATCTTCTTCCGGTCCTATCTTTATGTAAAAGCAGTCGGGGTGCAGTCCCATTGATGCCAGTTCATAAACCACTACCGAGCTGTCCACTCCGCCGGAGAGCAGTACTGCTATCTTCTTATCGTTGAGATTCTCGTTCATTGCGTTGTCTGTTATGTTGCCCAAACAGCTGTTTGCAGCAATATTCAATTATGCGATGGTGCAAAGTTAAGCAAAAAGCGTGTAAAAAGAGAGAGAAGTCGTGCGGTTAAGCCCAGAATCAACGGTTAAAAAGCTTCTCTGTATTTGTTTTCGTCCTTGTCATCCAGCATGCTTAGATAGGAGCGGTAGCGGCTTTCGGCAATAAAATGTTCCTCTACAGCCTTGAGCACGGCGCATCCCGGCTCATGTCGGTGTGTGCAGTTGCTGAAACGGCAGTCTTTCGAGAAGTGAAATATCTCCTTGAAATATCCTGTAAGCTCCTCCGGTTCCATGTCGAACGTGCCGAATCCCTTTATTCCCGGCGTGTCTATTATGTATCCTCCGTCCGGCAGTTCGAGCATTTCGCTGAACGTTGTGGTGTGCATGCCCGTGTTGTGAGCATCGCTTATTTCCGCTGTTCTGAGGTTTGCGCCCGGCAATATGCGGTTTATCAGCGTCGATTTGCCTACCCCGCTGTTACCGCTAAGCACCGTTGTCTTTCCCTTCAGCAAGGCTACGAGTTGTTCTATGCCGCTTCCCGTCTCTGCCGAGACAGCCATACACTCGTATCCCACCGTCTCATAGAGGTTTATCATCATCTGCTGGTAGTGCTGTTCCTCTTCGTTCAGTATGTCGGTCTTGTTGAAAGCGAGCAGCACCGGTATGCGGTAAGCCTCTGCCGAAGCAAGGAAGCGGTCGATGAATGTTGTTGAAGTCTGCGGTCTGTTCACCGTAACCACGAGCAGAGCCATGTCTACGTTGGCGGCAATGATATGACTTTGTTTCGACAGGTTGGGCGATTTGCGTATTATATAGTTGCGTCTGTCTTCTATTCCGGTGATGAATGCGGTGCCTTCCACATTCTCTGCTATCTCCACCCTGTCGCCCACAGCCACCGGATTGGTGCTTCTTATGCCTTTGAGGCGGAAGTTTCCCTTTATCTTGCTGTCCACATCACGCCCGTCGTCGGTCCTTACGGTGTACCAGCTGCCGGTATTCTTTATTACCAAGCCTTTCATTTTCGGTTTTTTGATTATGCTTTTCGGTCTTTGTATGGAAATGATGATACGGCAATATCCAAAAAATCGGTCGATGTCACACCCACATCGGGCATTGCACCGACCGATTGCTCAGTCACCGGCTGTCACACTTCATGCTTGTCGTGACTAAACCGTCATTATTTCCTTTGTCTTTGCAGCGAGCAGATCGTCCACTTTCTTTATGTATTTGTCGTGAATCTTCTGCAAATCGCTTTCGGCATCCTTCTCGTTGTCTTCCGAAAGACCGTCTTTTACGGCTTTCTTCAGTTTGTCTTTCACCTCGGCGCGTACGTTTCGCACCTGCACTTTGGTGCCTTCGCCATACTTGTTGCACTGCTTTGTGAGCTCCTTGCGTCGTTCCTCTGTGGGCTGCGGTATTCCCAGGCGAATCATTTCGCCGTTATTTTCGGGTGTTATGCCCACATCGCTGTCCATGATGGCCTTTTCGATGTTGCGTATCATCTTCTTGTCCCACGGACGGATGGCTATCGAGCGCGCATCGGGAGTGGTTACTGTTGCCACCTGATTGAGCGGAACCATCGAACCGTACGATTCTACTCTCACTCCGTCGAGTATGGCGATGTTTGCCCTGCCTGCACGCACGCGTGCCAGCTGCTCCTCAAGATACATCACAGCCATCTCCATGCGCTCACCGGCGGAGTCCAATGTTTCTTTTATGTCTATCATATTATTAATGTATGTATATTATAATAATGTATACACGTGTTTTGTTTTACAAATGTATACAATTAATTTTACACAAGCAAGCTTTTTGATGTTTTTCATTTATAAATGGTATACGTTTTAATCCAAAAAGGTCTTTAGCGTTTCGTATGTTTTTATCCCGATTTTGCTGAAAAGCGGCAATATACCACAAGCATGGTATGCAGAATGCCGTTTTCGTGCTATTTCGTATACCGTGGAATCGCCGTACCTTTGCATTGTGAAAAGAAAACAAATGTCTAACAAATAAAAAACGGATAAGATTATGAGTAACAAAAAACTTCATTTCGAGACACTTCAACTTCACGTAGGACAGGAACAGGCAGACCCGACGACAGACAGCCGCGCCGTGCCCATCTATCAAACTACCTCTTATGTGTTCCGTAATTCACAGCATGCTGCCGACCGCTTCAGTCTGCGTGATGCAGGAAACATCTACGGACGTCTCACCAACTCCACACAGGATGTGTTCGAGAAGCGTGTGGCCGCACTCGAAGGCGGCGTGGCAGGACTTGCCGTGGCTTCGGGAGCCGCTGCCATCACCTATGCTCTGCAGAACGTGGCACGCAACGGCGATCATGTAATTGCCGCAAACAACCTGTACGGAGGTACCTATAACCTGCTCGAGCACACGCTAAGCACACAGGGAGTGGAGACGACGATTGTAGACCCGGCTGACTTCAAGGCTGTGGACGAGGCTTTCAGAGACAACACAAAAGCTATCATCATAGAAACCTTCGGCAACCCGAACGCAAGCGTCACCAACATCGACCGCATCTCGGAGATTGCCCACAAGCACAACACAATCGTTATAGTGGACAACACGTTCGGCACTCCTTATCTTATCCGTCCGATCGAGCATGGTGCCGACGTGGTAGTCCACTCCGCAACAAAGTTCATCGGAGGTCACGGCTCATCGCTGGGCGGCGTCATAGTAGATGCCGGCAAATTCGATTGGAAAGCCAATGCCGACAAATATCCCACCCTTGCCAAGCCGGACCCAAGCTACCACGGTGCCGTGTTTGCCGATGTGGCAGGCGCTGCTGCTTACGTTACAAGAATACGTGCCGTCATACTGCGCGACACGGGAGCTGCCATATCGCCGTTTAACGCATGGATACTGCTGCAGGGACTTGAAACGCTCAGCCTGCGCGTGGAAAGACACGCCTACAACACCAGCAAGGTGGTTGAGTTTCTGGCAAACCATCCGAAGGTGGCACGCGTAAACCATCCATCGCTGCCTTCACACCCCGACCACGAACTCTACAAACAACTCTTCCCCAACGGCGGCGGCTCCATATTCACGTTCGAGATAAAAGGCACGGAACAAGACGCATGGCGCTTCATAGACAGTCTGGAGATATTCTCACTGCTTGCCAACGTGGCCGACGTGAAGAGTCTCGTGATACATCCCGCAACAACCACACACTCGCAGATGACACCGACAGAGCTCGAAGAGCAGCACATATATCCGTCTACCATACGCCTTAGCATAGGTACGGAACACGTGGACGACATCATCGACGACCTCGCACAGGCTCTCGAAAAGGTGGGCGAGAACTAAACCGACTACACAACACTGTATTTTTTAAAGAAAGACAACACTTCATGACAAAGATAGCAAAACAGCTGACTGAACTGATAGGCGGCACACCGCTGCTCGAACTAAACAAGTTTTCTGCCGACAAGGGACTGAAGAAAGCCGTCGTGGCAAAAGTGGAATATTTCAATCCGGGCGGCAGCGTGAAAGACCGCATAGCGCTCGCCATGATTGAAGACGCCGAAAAGAGCGGCAGACTGCAACCCGGGGCAACCATCATTGAGCCCACCAGCGGCAACACCGGCGTAGGTCTGGCTCTCGTGGCAGCCGTAAAGGGCTACAAACTCATACTCACCATGCCCGAAACCATGAGCGTGGAGCGCCGCAATCTCGTGAAAGCCTATGGTGCAGAGGTACGCCTCACGCCCGGAGCCGACGGCATGCCGGGTGCCATCAAGGCTGCCGAACAGCTGCGCGACTCCATACCCGGAGCCATCATACTGCAGCAGTTCGAGAACAAGGCCAATCCGCTGAAGCACTACGAGACCACAGCCAACGAGATATGGGCTGATACCGACGGAAAGGTAGACATCTTCGTTGCCGGCGTGGGTACGGGCGGCACCGTATCGGGCGTAGGCAAACGCCTCAAGGAGCTTAATCCCAACGTGAAGATTGTGGCTGTAGAGCCGCTATCGTCGCCGGTGCTCAACGGAGGCAAGCCCGGACCGCACAAGATACAGGGCATAGGAGCCGGTTTTGTACCTGCCACATACAATGCTGCCGTAATCGATGAGGTATTCGACGTGGATAACGACGATGCCATCCGTACAGGCAGGGAACTGGCACGCCGCGAAGGTTTGCTCGTGGGCATATCGTCGGGAGCTGCGGCCTTTGCCGCCTCCGAAATAGCAAAGAAGGAGGAAAATGCCGGAAAGAACATCGTGGTATTGCTTCCCGACACGGGCGAACGCTACCTATCGACAGTGCTTTACGCTTTCGATGAATATCCACTCTAAGCCATAACAACCTTAATCCCAAATTGGTCATCAGATCAATTTGGGATTTTTTTCTACACAAATAGGTCATTTGGATTAAGCAAAACAGGTAATCGGATTTAACCCAAACTACTCTGACGCCTCACGAAAAACATTGCGATTTGGTGCGTATAACATTTATTTACTTTTATGAAAAATGTTTACTTTAACGTGTGTTAAT
>CAMTJK010000117.1 GCA_947072805.1 uncultured Prevotella sp. | reverse complement strand
CTTTCCGCCAACGTCATACTGTTACGTTGGCGGAAAGCCGCTTGCATAATTCCGGCTCTGAATTATCATCATAACGCTAACGACCGATTAGGGATAAAACAAAACGCAACCGGAGTAAATCCGATTGCGTTACCATTGTTGCGGAGGCAGGACTCGAACATGCGACCTCCAGGTTATGAGCCTGGCGAGCTACCAACTGCTCCACTCCGCGATGTTATTCGTTTAGCGAGTGCAAAGGTAATACATTATTTCATTTAATCCAAACATTTACGCCACTTTTTGTTCGAAATGGGATAAAATAACCAAATAATGGTTGATTTATTACCAAAATTATCCTATCACACCGGAAAAAGAAGCAAAAGAAATGACAAAAACAACCATTTTACTTGCTCATTCAAAATTAAATTAATACTTTTGCACACGATAATTGCAATGTGCAATACCTAAATGAAAGGAAGGAACAGTATATGTCAATATCCAAAACAAGACAAAAGCTCGTAGACGAAGCACGACAACTCTTTGCAAAACGCGGCCTGGAGAACACCACAATGAACGATATCGCTATATCGTCGGGCAAAGGACGCCGCACACTTTACACCTACTTCAAAAGCAAAGAGGACGTATATTATGCCGTAATAGAATCGGAACTCGAACGCCTCTCCGACAAACTCGACGAGGTGGCGGCAAAAAAAACACGTCCACAGGACAAGATAATAGAACTGATATACACCCATCTGAACATGATAAAAGAGACTGTGGTGCGCAACGGCAACCTGCGCGCAGAGTTTTTCCGTAACATCTGGATGGTGGAAAAGGTACGCAAGAACTTTGACGAAGACGAAATAGAACTGTTCAGGAAAGTTTACGCCGAAGGCAAAGCCGACGGAGAGTTCGATATAGAAAACGTAGACCTTGTGGCAGACATCACGCACTACTGCATAAAGGGACTGGAAGTACCTTATATATATGGACGACTGGGACACGGCATGACCGAAGAGACAAGCAAGCCACTCGTGGCAAAAGTGGTTTACGGTGCCCTGGGCAAAAGCATGATAAAGTAAAGGCAGGACAAGATAAAGAGAAATAATCATCTAAACAAAACTAAAATAAAGAAAGAAATGGGACTTTTAACAGGTAAGACAGCACTGATAACAGGTGCTGCACGCGGTATCGGCAAGGCAATAGCCCTCAAGTTTGCAGAAGAAGGAGCCAACGTGGCATTCACCGACCTCGTTATCGACGAGAACGGAAAAGCTACCGAAGCTGAAATAGCAGCCAAAGGCGTGAAAGCCAAAGGCTACGCAAGCAACGCCGCCGACTTCGCCCAAACAGAAGAAGTTGTAAAACTGGTTAAAGAGGAATTCGGTTCTATCGATATCCTCGTAAACAACGCCGGAATAACAAAAGACGGACTTATGCTCCGCATGACCGAAGCACAGTGGGATGCTGTAATAGCAGTGAATCTGAAGAGTGCATTCAACTTTATCCACGCCTGCGTGCCGGTAATGATGCGCCAGCGCGGCGGCTCGATAATAAACATGGCATCGGTGGTAGGTGTTCACGGCAACGCCGGACAGAGCAACTACGCTGCATCGAAAGCCGGACTTATTGCTCTGGCAAAGAGTGTGGCACAGGAAATGGGTCCGAAGGGTATTCGTGCCAACGCCATCGCTCCCGGTTTCATCGACACAGCCATGACACAGGCACTGTCGGAGGAAATACGCAAGGAGTGGGCAAACAAGATTCCATTGCGCCGCGGCGGTACAGTAGACGACATCGCCAACTGTGCAACATTCCTCGCATCTGACATGTCAAGCTACATAAGCGGTCAGGTGATTCAGGTTGACGGCGGAATGAACATGTAATTATTCTCCATATCAGAGTTACGCATTACGGAACAGCAGGCACCGGCAATGCCACCGCACAAGAACACGGCGGCAAAATGCAGTGCAGGAAAGTCCACGTAATACGTAACTCCTTTTTTATACACCTACAACAGCGCGGCTACACAGGCAGCGGCAACAGACCCCATCCATAATGATTCCTCTTTACGAAGACAACCATATCATAATAGTCAGCAAGGCTCCTGGCGAAATAGTACAGGGCGACAAGACCGGCGACACGCCGCTGTCGGAATCTGTAAAAGACTATATAAAGGAGAAATACCGCAAGCCCGGCAACGTGTTTCTCGGCGTGGCTCATCGTCTTGACCGTCCCGTGAGCGGTGTGGTGGTGTTTGCCCGCACCTCAAAAGCTCTCGCACGCCTTAACGACATGTTCCGCACGGGCGACGTCCACAAGACCTACCTGGCACTGACACGCAACGAGCCTCCACACAGCGAGGGCATGCTGGAACACTGGCTCGTACGCAACGAACGGCAGAACAAGAGCTATGCCTACGACCGCGAGGTGCCGCAATCGAAGAAGGCGGTGCTGAAATACCGCGTGACAGGACGCAGCGACAACTATTTCATGCTTGAAATAAATCTGCTGACAGGACGCCATCACCAGATAAGATGCCAGCTCGCAAAGATGGGATGCCCCATAAGAGGCGACCTGAAATACGGAGCACGACGCAGCAACCCCGACGGAAGCATATCGCTCCATGCACGCAGCGTGGAATTTGTGCATCCTGTAAGCAAGCAGACTATACATGTGGAAGCTCCACTGCCCGACGACATCGTTTGGAAATCTGTTCGGGAACTTTAACCCAAATTCAGCTAATGACTTATTTGGCTTTAACCCAAATTCAGCTAATTAAACGGAATCATTGTTTTTTTCGCTTTACCAGCCCTTTTTCTCGGGAAAAATGATTTATCTTTGCATAAGATAGGTGGCGGCTCGGCAATTAAAATAAACTTCATTGCACTCGCCTTACACTATCCTTGCATAAGATAGGTGGCGGCTCGGCATAACACTCAAGCAAGCTTGGTGATTCTGCACTCGCCTTACACATGATTATGCAGTCAGTGTACACACGATATTAACTCTTTTAGCACAGAGTCACGTTATGAAGAAAGTGTTTAGGTGGATAGGTATAGTATTGCTTTCACCCATTCTGCTGTTTGCAATACTTACAATTCTGATATATATTCCACCTGTTCAGAACTGGATGGTGCAGCGAGCAACATCCATCGCATCCGAACAGACAGGCCTTGACGTCAGCGTCGGACATATAAGCCTTGCATTCCCTCTCGACCTATGCATAGAAGAGGTTCGCATAACGCAACAGAACGATTCCCTTCCACATATTCACGACACCATAGCCGACATCAGACGGCTTATTGTGGACGTGCAGTTGTGCCCGCTTTTCAACGGGAAGGTCGTGGTGGAAGAACTGCAACTGGACGACAGCAAGATAAATACCGCCAACTTCATAGCTTCAGCACGCATAAAGGGTTCGCTCGAACGGCTGTCGATGAAAAGCCGCAGCATAGACCTCGAAAAGCAAACTGTAGAGCTGGATGAAGCCCTACTGAAAGGAGCACACTTCAACGTGGAACTTAGCGACACCGTTCCGCCCGATACCACTACAAGCGAAACGTTGTGGAAGATATATATAAATAAGGTAGAGATAGCACGCACCGATGTAAGCGTACACATGCCCGGCGACACTCTTCAGATTACTGCCGGCATAAGCAATGCCAAGATAAAAGACGGCGAAATAGACCTCGGGCGCGGCCTTTACCGCCTCGCCTCGTTCGATTGGAACGACGGCAGTCTCGCCTACGACAACAATTTCGAGCCAAAAGTTTCCGGGCTCGACTTCAATCACCTTGCTCTCACCGGCATCGACATAGGCATCGATTCCGTATATTACTGCTCTCCAGATGCCCGACTGCGCATACGCAACTTCTCTATGAAAGAGAAAAGCGGCATTGAGGTGACGCAGATGGAAGGCAATATCGCCATGGATGCAGCGCGCATACAACTGCCCGCACTTACCCTGCGCACTCCTGATTCGGACCTTGAAGCACATGTGAACATGGATTTAAATGCTCTCGACAGCATTAATCCGGGCAAGGTGGACGTGCGGCTGCTTGCCTCCTTGGGCAAACAGGACGTGATGCGCTTCTGCGGCGACATGCCCAAACAGTTCATCCTTAACTACCCAAACCATCCCATCACTGTACGCGCCTCGCTGAACGGCAACATGCAGCATCTCGATATAACGGGATTGATAATAAATCTGCCTACGGCATTCAACTGCTCGGCAGAGGGATATGCAGACAATCCTACTGATATCAAACGCATGAAAGCCGACGTGAGGCTGAACGCAAAGACATTCAACATCGGTTTTCTCACCGCACTTGCCGGTCCCGACGCCATGAAAGGCTTCAGAATTCCATCGGGCATAACGCTCGACGGCAGGCTGCAGGCTGACAGAGAGCATTATTCTGCCGACCTTACGGCACGCGAGGGACACGGCAAGGTGACAATGAAAGGCTCGCTTAACGCTCCGGCCATGGCATACGAGGCGCAGATGGGCATACAGGAGCTTAACCTGCATCACTTCATGCCGCACGACTCTCTATATAATGTCACAGCAAACGCACGTCTGAAAGGACGTGGCACCGACTTCCTGTCACAGCAAACAAAGCTTGAAGCGGAGGCTTCGCTCGACAAATTCGAGTTCGGAAGCCTTACCATCGACGGCATCGGTGCCGCGCTGCTCGTGAAAGACGGTAACGGACATGCAGAGATTAAGGGACACAACGAACTTTTCGACGGAACGATAACAGCCGATGCTCTGCTCGACACAAAGCGCATAGAAGCCACGTTGGGCACCGACCTGCGAAGGGCAGACCTGTTCAGACTGCGCCTTGTGGACAAGCAGATGACCGTAGGAGCCTGCGCACACATCGACATTTCGTCAGATCTCGACCAATACCACGCACTGAAAGGCTTCTGCAACGATTTCACCGTTATAACGGCAAAGAAGACTTTCCGCCCCACCGACCTTGAAATAGACCTCTTTACAAACCGCGACACCACTTGGGCAAGCATAAAAAGCGGCAGCCTCGACCTTGACATGAAGGCTTCGGGCGGTTACCAGAAGCTTATCGACCAGTTTATGAGCCTGAAGGACGAATGTATGCAGCAAGTCCGCAACAAGGTTATCGACCAGCCCAAGCTGCGCGATATGTTTCCCATCATAGACATCCGTTTCACCAGCGGCACCGACAATCCGATGGCAAACTTCCTGCGATTCCGCGGCTTCGCCTTCCAGGAGCTTTTCCTCAACATGAAGATGTCACCGCAAACAGGACTGAACGGCGACATGCACCTCTACTCTACCGTTGCCGACAGCACACGCATAGATACGGTAAGGATGAACATCTACCAGGACGATACCAACATCAGGTTCAACGGACTGGTACAGAACAACAAGAGAAATCCGCAATTTGTCTTCAAGACCGTCATTGACGGCTGCGTACTTGAGCGCGGCGCCGAACTCAATGTCAAATACTACGATGCTTCCGACCAGCTCGGCGTGCTTCTCGGTACGCGTGCCGAGAGATGCGACAGCGGCATCATCGTACGCTTCCTGCCCGACCGTCCGGTACTCGGCTACAAAGCTTTCAATCTGAACAAAGACAACTACATCTTCCTGGGACGTAACCGACGGATAAGCGCCGGCATCGACCTTGTTGCCGACGACGGCACCGGTGTTAAGGTGTACTCTGACGACAGCAACTACGACATGCTACAGGATCTTACCGTCAGCCTCAACAAGTTTGACCTCGAGAAGATTACCTCCGTCATGCCTTACGCTCCGCGAATCACCGGACTGCTCAACGGCGACTTCCACATGATGCAGGACAAAGAGCACCAGCTGTCGATGGTTTCGGATATGTGGGTGTCGAAAATGACTTACGAGAAATGCCCGATGGGCGACATCGGAACCGAATTCGCCTATCTGCAAAAGGAGGACAGCACGCACTTCGTGGAGGCGACGCTGCACAGGGACGGACGCCGCGTGGGTGTACTCACGGGTAACTACCGCAACGAAGGCGAGGGCTATCTCGATGCCAAGCTCAACCTTATCCGTTTCCCGCTGTCTACAGTCAATGGTTTCTTCCCCGACCGTCTCATCGGTCTTCTCGGATATGCCGAAGGCGTGGTCGATGTGAAAGGTCAGCTGAGCAGCCCGGTAGTAAACGGCGAGGTGTATCTCGACTCGTCATACATTGTCAGCGTGCCGTACGGAGTGACACTGCGCTTCGACAACGACCCCGTGCGCGTGGTGGGAAGCAACCTGCTTCTGGAAAACTTCACCATGTATGCGCACAACGACAATCCGCTGAACATTGCCGGCTTCATCGACTTCTCCAATCTCGACCGCATAAAGATGGACGTGAAGATGCGTGCACGCAACTATCAGCTTATAGACGCCAAGCAGACAAAATACTCCATTGCCTACGGCAAGGCCTTCGTAAACTTCTTCGGCTCGCTTGCCGGCGACCTCGACAACCTGAAGATGCGCGGACAGCTCGACGTACTGGGCAAGACCGACATGACATATATTCTTAAAGACTCGCCGCTCAATACCGACGACCACATGAAGGAGCTCGTCACGTTCACCGACTTCCGCGACACCACGCATGTAGAGGTGAGCCGTCCGCCTATCGGTGGTCTCGACATGCTGCTGATGATGAACATCGAGCAGGGCGCACACATCTTCTGCGCACTCAACGGCGACCGTTCCAACTATGTAGACATTGAAGGCGGCGGCGAACTGCGCATGACCTACAGTCCTGCCAACGACATGCAGCTCTTCGGGCGATACACCATAAATGATGGTACGATGAAATACTCACTGCCCATCATTCCTCTGAAGACCTTCAACATCGGCGAAGGCAGCTACATCGAGTTTACAGGCGACATGATGAACCCGAAACTGAACCTCACCGCCACCGAAGAGGTGAAGACTCTCGTCACGCAGGAGGGCGGCACAAGCAGGAGCGTAACCTTCAACTGCGGCGTGAAGGTGACAAAGACGCTCAACGACATGGGACTGGAATTCACCATCGATGCGCCCGAAGACATGGCAATGACCAACGAACTCACCACCATGAGTGCCGAAGACCGAGGCAAGGCTGCCGTGATGATGCTCACCACGGGCATGTATATGGCTGACGGCAACTCCGGAAACTTCTCTATGAACAGCGCACTCAGCTCGTTCATGCAGAACCAGATAAACAACATCACGGGAAATGCCATGCGCACCGTCGATTTGAGCGTGGGCATAGACCAGAATGCCGACGCCGCCGGCAACACCTACAACGACTATTCGTTCAAGTTCGCCAAACGATTCTGGAACAACAGGGTGAACTTCGTCATCGGCGGAAAGCTCTCCGACAACAGCAGCGAGACTACCACAACCGAACAAGACCAGACCTTCATCGACAACGTATCACTCGAATACCGCATAGACCAGACATCCATGCGCTACGTGAGACTCTTCTACAACAAAGAGGCCAACGACCTGCTTGAAGGCAGAATATCCGAATATGGAGCCGGTTTCATGTGGAGGAAGAAAGCCGACCGCTTCTGGCAGCTGTTCAACTTCCGCACTTCCGACACGAACAGTGCCATGCGCCGCATGATGAACAACCCGCTCTCCGCTCCTGCCGGCAACGGCAGCAGACAGAACCCGCCGCAACAGCAAGCGGACACGACGGCGGTACAACCCATAAAACAAGATTCCACAACTACAGATGAAGAAAAGAAGTGACATATTGCGGTTGGCTGTGGCAACACTCGTCGCACTGCTTGTTGCCGGATGCTCCACAACGAGCAACCTCCCCGAAGACGAGGTGCTCTACACCGGAATGAAGACGACCATATATACCGACCGGGACAGCACCTACTACCTGCCCTCCGTGGAGGAAGAGGTGGAAGCCGCACTTGCCTGCGCCCCCAACGGTGCCATCTTCGGAAGCTCCTATTACCGCAATCCGCTGCAGACCCGACTGCGCATATACAACCGTTACGTGAACTCATCGACGGCGTTCGGCAAATGGATGCTGCGCTCATTCGGAAAAGAGCCGGTACTGATAAGCACCGTCACACCCGACATGCGTACCCGCGTGGCTGAAAACGTGCTTCACTCCAACGGATACTTCAACGCCAAAGTGGACTACAGCATACTGCCACAGAAGAATCCGAAGAAAGCCAAGGTGCAATATACCGTGCGCAACAACCGTCTCTACACGCTCGACACGGTGAAATACATAGGCTATGCGCCCGAGATGGACAGCCTGATACGTGCCACCATGAGCACAAGCCCGCTGAAGAGCGGTGCACCCTTCTCGGTAGCGAGCCTCGACGCGGAGCGCAACCGCCTCAACCGCCTGTTCCGCGACAGCGGCTACTACTATTACCGCACCGACTATACCACCTTCATTGCCGACTCGGTATCTAACCCCGGACATGTGGAACTGCATGTGCAGCCCATCGCCGACATGCCCGACGCCGCACAGCGCAAGTGGTATCTGGGCAAGACAAAGGTCATACTGCGCCGCTCGAGCATGGAACAGATCACCGACTCGGTGGTACGCCGCAACATCTCCGTATATTATTCCGGCAAGAAACGTCCCATACGTATGCGTGCCATACTCCGCGACATCAAGCTGAAACGTAACAAGCAGTACAGTTACAGCGACTATCTGGAGTCGTCGAACGTGGTGAACAGCCTCGGACTGTTCAGCATTTCCGACTTCAGCTTCACGCCGCGCGACACCACGGTAACATGCGACACGCTCGACATGACACTCAACTGCGTGTTCGACAAGCCATACGACGGTTCGATAGAAGCCAACTACTCGCTGAAGAGCAACGACCGCACCGGTCCGGGACTTGTGCTCGGCATGACCAAGCGCAACGCCTTCCGTGGCGGCGAGAAGCTGAGCATCAACCTTAAGGGCTCGTACGAATGGCAGACCGGACGCCGCGTGACGGGAAGCAATTCTGCCCTCAACTCCTACGAATACGGCATTGACGCCTCCATAGAATATCCGCGTATAGAAGCGCCCTTCGGTCTGTACAGCCGCCACCGCTTCTACAAGCCGCCGTCTACACTCTTCTCCCTGTCGGCAAACGTGCTCAACAGAGCCGACTACTTCAAGATGCTTACCGTAACGGGGGCCGTGACCTATAAGTTCCAGACGTCAGCCAACTCGCGTCACGAGTTAAGTCCGCTGCTTCTCGACTACAACTTCATGCGCAACACCACGGCGTCGTTCGACTCCATCATGAGCGCCAATCCCGCCATCTACATATCCATGCGCAACCAGTTTGTGCCCAAGATAAAGTACACCTATACATACACCAGTCCGTCAGCCTATGCCAATCCCATAGTATGGGAGACATCTGTCACCGAGGCTGGCAACATTCTCTCTCTGTTCTACGCCGCTGCCGGCAAGAAGCTGAACGAGAAGGAGAAAGACCTCTTCGGCAATCTGTTCGCTCAGTTCCTCAAGCTCAACACCTCGTTGCGCAAGACGTGGCAGCTGGGCTACAAGTCGCAGTTGGTGGGTCATGTGGCTGCCGGCGTGCTGTGGGCTTACGGCAATTCGGAGCGCGCGCCCTACAACGAGCAGTTCTATGTGGGCGGAGCCAACAGTATAAGGGCGTTTACAGTGCGCAGCATAGGTCCGGGCAAGTATGTAGCGCCCAACACCACCTACGCCTATCTCGACCAAACGGGCGACATAAAGCTCGAAATGAATCTCGAATACCGCTGCAACCTCTTCGGCAGTCTTTACGGAGCGGTCTTTCTTGACGCCGGCAACATCTGGCTGCTGAAGAAAGACGAAAACCGACCGGGCTCCGACTTCAAGACATACAACTTCTTCCGTCAGCTCGCCACGGGCACCGGCGCCGGTCTGCGCTACGACATGGAGTTTCTTGTGCTGCGCCTCGACCTCGGAGTGGCTCTGCATGTGCCTTATGACACGGGCAAGAGCGGATATTACAACATTCCCAAGTTCCGCGACGGTCTCGGACTGCACTTCGCCATCGGCTATCCTTTCTGATTACTTTTGTTACGACAACAGAAAACAACATACTACAACCATTTTCTTATGGTTGTAGTGTTTTTTATTGACGAATAGCCACTGCGAACAAACATCATTAAAGTTTCATTAACAGTTTAGAAAAATCTTTACTTTAACGTGTGTTAATCGGCACCCAAACCTCGATTTGTAACCTACGACGCGAAAATGAGCGTTTTTGCTCTCAAATAGGGAGTGCTGATAGTCAGCAAGTTACGCGTTTTGCGATTTAATACCATTTCATCGGTTTGC
>CAMTJK010000116.1 GCA_947072805.1 uncultured Prevotella sp. | reverse complement strand
TGAGCTGTTAAAGCCCCTTTTGTTTATTGCCGAATTTTGCCGCAGAGAAACAAAAGAAAGGACAAAATATGAAAGTGATAACGATTGAAAGTTCCGCCTTTACCGCCCTGACGGAACAGATAGCCGAGATAGCGGCCCACGTGCGTGCCGTTTCCGGTGAGAAGAAGGGAGAGCCTTCCGACAGGCTGCTCACCACCCGCGAGGCGGCACACCTGCTGAACGTGAGTCCCCGTACCCTCCAACGTATGCGGAGCGAACAGCGCATCGGCTATGTGGTGCTGCGCGGCAAATGCCGTTACCGCCAATCGGAGATAGACCGTCTGCTCTCGGACTGCACCGTGGCGGAAGATGCGGCGACACCGACGGAACTGAAACGAAACCACATGCTGCGCACGGGCGGCGGCAAACCCAAAGGAAGGAGGACATAAGACATGGAACTGCTTACCCGAAACAATTTCGAGAGCTGGATGCAGAAGCTGATGGAACGGCTCGACCGTCAGGACGAACTGCTGCTTTCCTTGCAGCCGTCCGGCAAAGCCCCGAACCCGATGGAAAGCATCAGGATGTTTGACAACCAAGACCTCTGTATGCTGCTTCAGATAAGCAAGCGTACCCTGCAACGCTACCGCAGTATCGGCGCGTTGCCGTACAAGACACTCGGCAAAAAAACCTATTACAGCGAGGAGGACGTGCTGACATTCCTCTCCGAACACGTAAAGGATTTCCGCAAGGAAGATATAGCCTTTTATAAGGCGCGTATCCATAATTTCTTTAATAAATAACCCATTAAAACATTTTTCAAATGGCAAAGAAAACAACAGAAAAAGACGTGCTGATTGTCCGTGACGAGAAGACGGGCGAGATCAGCGTGGTAGCCGGGCTGGATGCCGACGGCTCCCCGAAGCGCACCCCCGCGAAAGCGGAGAACGCGCAAAGTTTCCTGCAATTCGACCGCCACGGCGACGTGCTGGACAACTTCTTCAAAAACTTCTTCCGGCAGTGCAAGGAACCCAGCCGCTTCGGTTTCTACCGCATCGCGGCAGACCAAGCCGACCACCTGCTGGAGGTGATGAAGGACCTGCTGAAAGATCCCGAAGCCAACAAGGAGATGCTCGCGCCCCACAAGGTGGACACCTCCGGCTACGAGAAGCAGGTGCAGGAAGAGCAGACCGCCGGAAAGACGGAGCAGACGGAACAAAAGCAGGAAGAACAACCCCAAGAAAACAAAAAACAGGAAAACATGGAAAAGAAACAGGAACAGAATCAGAATCAGGAAAGCCCGCAGCAGACACAGGGCAGACGGGGCTACCAGCCCATCGACGAGAGCAGAATCAACTGGCAGGAGCTGGAAGATAAATGGGGTGTGAAACGCGACGACCTTGAAAAGTCCGGCGACCTGACCAAGATGCTCAACTACGGCAAGTCCGACTTGGTGAAGGTGTCGCCCAAGTTCGGCGGCGAGGCTTTTGAGCTGGACGCCCGCCTCTCCTTCAAGAAAGACGGCGAGGGCAATGTCAGCCTCGTGCCGCACTTCATCCGCAAGGAGCAAAAACTCGACGAGTACAAGGAACATAAGTTCTCCGATGAAGACCGTAAGAACCTGCGCGAGACAGGCAACCTCGGCAGGGTCGTGGACCTCGTGGACAAGGAAACGGGCGAAATCACACCTTCGTTCGTCAGCATAGACCGCAAAACGAATGAGATTACCGATGTCCCGGCAAGCAAGGTGCGCATCCCGGAGCGCATCGGCAAGACGGGAATCACCAAGCAGGAGCAGGATATGCTGCGTGCCGGGCTTCCCGTGCGCGACAAGCTCATCGAGCGCAACGACGGCAGGAAGTTCGTCACCACCCTGCAAGTGAACGTGGAGCAGCGAGGCGTGGAGTTCGTACCGGGAACCGGCAGGTCGCCCCGTACCGTGCAGACGCAGGAAACCAAGGACAGCACCTCGCAATCGCAACGCGCGGACAATGC
Source organism: uncultured Prevotella sp. (assembly GCA_947072805.1). GTDB lineage: Bacteria > Bacteroidota > Bacteroidia > Bacteroidales > Bacteroidaceae > Prevotella. The sequence continues at coordinate 8,394 of CAMTJK010000116.1, read as the reverse complement.
CGCAGCCCCACAGAGGGAGCAACGCCGCAACACGTGGACGAACGCCGACGGCAGCATCCGCCCCATCAGCAAATGGAGCGGCGTGGATTTCACGGAACAGCAGAAAGCCGACTATGCGGCGGGCAAGGCGATAAAGCTGGAGAACGTGACCGACAAGCAGGGTTTCCACGCCACGATGTATATCAAGTTCAACCCGGAGAAAGGCCGCCCATACCGCTACGACACCAACCCCGACAACGCGCAGAAGGTCGCCCCGTCCAACGAGAGCCGCACGCAGGTGGCGGTGAACGACGAGGGCAAGACCAATGAGGCGACCAAGAAAGTGAAAGAGCCGTTGCAGAAGGGACAGACCGCCCCGAAAGACGACAAGCAGCAAAAGCAGCAAGACAAACCGCAAAAGAGAAACGACAAGGGCATGAAGATGTAATATCCCATCCTAAGCCCACCACTAAATCCAAATTTACAAACCCTCCGCAGACGGACAGGACGCGCTATATAGACAATCAGAAGACTCTATATAGGCAATTCCGACACGCTATATAGACAGTTCATATTCCGTCTGTGGGCAAAAAACAAGTAATCAGCATGAAGACAATCATCGCAGAAAAGCCCTCCGTGGCACGTGAGATCGCCCGCATCGTGGGCGCGACAAAGAGAGAGGACGGATATTTCGAGGGAGGCGGCTATGCCGTGACATGGGCGTTCGGACACCTTGTCCAGCTTGCCATGCCCGACGGCTACGGCGTGCGCGGTTTCGTCCGTGACAACCTGCCCGTCATCCCCGAAACCTTCACGCTCATTCCCCGTCAGGAAAAGACGGAGAAAGGCTACAAGTCCGACAGCGGCGTAGTGTCGCAAATCAAAACAATCACCCGGCTTTTCAAGGAAAGCGAACAGATTATCGTGGCGACCGATGCCGGACGCGAGGGCGAACTTATCTTCCGATACCTCTATCATTATATCGGATGCGCCACGCCTTTCGTGCGCCTGTGGATAAGTTCACTCACCGACAAGGCTATCCGTGAGAGACTGCGCAATCTCGAAGACGGCAGCAAATATGACAACCTCTACCTTGCCGCCAAAGCGCGAGGTGAATCCGACTGGCTCGTGGGTATCAACGGCACGCAGGCACTCTCCATCGCCGCCGGACACGGCACGTACTCCATCGGACGAGTGCAGACACCCACGCTGGCGATGGTGTGCGCACGTTACTGGGAGAACCGCCGCTTCACGCCCGAAGCCTTCTGGCAGCTCCATATCGCAGCGGACGCAGGCGATGGCGAGGTGATGAAATTCTCTTCTTCCGAGAAATGGAAAGAGAAAGAGCCGGCGACGGAACTATATAATAAGGTAAAGGAAGCAGGCACAGCCACCGTCACGAAGGCTGAGCGTAAGGAGAAGATAGAAGACACACCACTTCTGTATGACCTGACCACACTCCAGAAAGATGCCAACTCCAAGCATGGCTTCACGGCAGAGCAGACACTCGAAATCGCGCAGAAGCTCTACGAGAAGAAACTCATCACCTATCCGAGAACCGGTAGCCGTTACATTCCCGAAGATGTGTTTGCGGAAATCCCCAAGCAACTTTCCTTCATCGGCAATCTGCCCGAATGGGAAGGTAAGGTAACGCCTAAAGTCAAGCCGACACGCCGCAGTGTGGACGATGGTAAGGTGACAGACCACCATGCCCTGCTCGTCACAGGCGAGAAACCTCTGTTCCTTTCCAAAGAGGACAACATCATCTACCAGATGATAGCCGGGCGTATGATTGAGGCGTTTTCCGAAAAGTGTGTCAAGGACACCGCCACCATCACCGCCGTGTGTGCCGGAGTGGAGTTCGTGGCAAAAGGAAGCATTATCAGACATGCCGGATGGCGTGCTGTCTATGGCAAGGAGAACAGCGAAGAAAACAATAACCAGGAGGAAACAACTATCCCTAACTGGCAGGAAGGTGATATTCTGACACTGAAAGGCACTTCCATCACGGAGGGCAAGACCAAGCCCAAACCGCTGCACACCGAAGCCACCCTGCTGTCCGCAATGGAAACGGCAGGCAAGGAAATCGAGGATGATGCGCTGCGACAGGCGATGAAAGACTGCGGTATCGGCACACCTGCCACACGTGCCGCCATCATCGAAACGCTTTTCAAGCGTGGCTATATGGAACGCTGCAAGAAATCACTTGTACCCACCGAGAAAGGGCTTGCCCTCTATTCGGTCGTGAAGACAATGCGCATCGCCGATGTCGCCATGACAGGCGAATGGGAGAAAGAACTGGCACGGATTGAGCGAGGGGAACTGTCCGCCGATGACTTCCGCAGGGAGATAGAGGCATACACGAAAGAAATCACCTCCGAACTGCTCTCGTGTGACAAGCTGTTCTCCCGTAAGGACTCCGGCTGTAAGTGTCCCAAGTGCGGAACGGGAACGATGCAGTTCTACGGTAAGGTGGTACGCTGCGACAACGCGGAGTGCGGACTGCTCGTGTTCCGTCTGAAGGCAAACCGAACCCTCTCCGATGATGAGGTCAAAGACCTGCTCATCGATGGACACACGAAGCTGCTCAAGGGCTTCAAGAGCAAGCAGGGCAAGAGTTTTGATGCCATTGTCGCCTTTGATGTGGATTTCAACACCACTTTTGTGTTCCCTGAAAGGAAAACGGTCAAGAAATTTTCAGGACGGAAGAAATAGTATTCACTTTTGAGAAAGTAGGCTGCATCTCAACAATAGAAATAAACAGGTTTATTTCGTATTGTCTTCGATTTGCACTACCTTTGCCACTGGTTCAGAGTAATGAATTGTTCTTCGATACCGGATTACACTCATACTTTGGATTTAGTGGTGGCACTCGGAGGGATACCGGGTGCCTTTTTCTTCTCCTTCCAAGTGATTATCCCAATCCATTCAATCCAACCACTAAATTCAAAGTAAAGTAATGAACAACAAAAAGAAAAACAAGGGTCAGACAGACTTTTCCTATTACGGTCTGTACCTGCTGGACTATCTTCGAAAGAACAAGTTTGAACAGGCAACTGATGAAGCCTTCATCCGGGAGCGTGCAGACCGTGCCGCCGAAGCGTATGAGCGGGCAAGGCTTAACGGTGCTTCCACTGCCGGTGCGCAGGAACTGGCCATGCGTACGCTGTTAGAGGGGCTTCGCTACTCCAAGTACGCCATCCTGCGCGAAGTCGTGGAAAACGAGTTTGCCGAAGAAGTGCCGGAAGCGGAGCGTGAATCCTTTACCAAAAAACTGCTGCCGCTTGTCGGAAACGTATTCTCCATCTATGACCTTTCGGACGACAATTTCGCCCTGTCTCCCGATTATGACCTGCTCTACACGGAGCTGACAGGGGCAGCTGTCCTCTACATAGAGGAGTATGGCGTTTAACCGCAAACAGAGACTGCGGGACAACATCGAGGCGATACGGACGGCATTCATCCTTGAGAGGGAACAGAGAGCGGCTACAGCCGAAGAACAGGCAATACTCCGTAAGTATTGCGGTTTCGGCGGGCTGAAATGTATCCTGAACCCTGCAAGGGAACTGACGGATGCCGTCCATTGGGCGAAATCCGACCTCGAACTGTTTGCCCCTACCGTGGAGCTGCACAGGCTGATACGGGAGAACAGCCGGGACGACATGGAGTACAAACGGTTTGTGGATTCGCTGAAAGCGTCCGTGCTGACAGCCTTCTACACACCGAAAGAGATAACCGGCACCATCGCTGACGTGTTAGCGGATTACAGTGTCCGTCCGTCACGTGTGCTGGAGCCGTCGGCTGGTGTCGGCGCATTCGTGGACGCCGTGCTGCGGCACAGTCCCGACGCTGATGTGATGGCGTTTGAAAAAGACCTGCTTACGGGGACGATATTGCGGCAGCTTTATCCCGACAAAAAGATGCGCATAGACGGTTTTGAGAAAATCGAAAAACCGTTCAATGACTATTTCGACTTGGCGGTGTCCAACATACCGTTTGGCGACATTGCCGTGTTCGATGCTGAATTTCAAAAGAGCGAATCTTTCGGCAGACGCTCGGCACAGAAAGCCATCCACAACTACTTTTTCCTGAAAGGGCTGGACACGGTACGCGACGGCGGCATCGTGGCTTTCATCACGTCGCAGGGAGTGCTGAACAGTGCCAAAACATCCGTGCGCAACGAACTTTTCCGTCAGGCGAATCTGGTATCGGCGATCCGCCTGCCCAACAACCTGTTCTCGGACAACGCGGGGACAGAGGTGGGCAGTGACCTGATTGTCCTGCAAAAGAACCTGCACAAGACGGAAATGTCGCAGGATGAACGGCTGCTGACCGTGATACAGACGGACACGAAGACAAACCTGACGGACAACGCTTATTTCATCCACCATCCCGAACGCGTCGTGCATACGTCCGCAAAACTTGACACCGACCCTTACGGCAAGCCCGCAATGGTCTATCTGCACGAGGGCAAGACAGAAGGCATTGCCAATGACTTGCGCCGTATGCTTGACGAGGATTGCCACATGAGGCTTGCCATGCGCCTGTATTCGGGAACAATCGGACAAGCAAGCGAGAAGAAAGCGGTTGCCGTTGAAGTCAGACAGGAACAACCTGCCATAAAGCCGGAAACACAACCTATTGAGGAAAAGCCGGAGATTGAGCCGCGCCGTCCGCAGTATTCGGCCGGCGTGCAGCTGTCCCTGCTTGACCTCTGGGGCATGACCGAGGAAGTCAAGAAGAAGGATGTACCCGCCAAGAAGAAAAAGACGGCAAAAAAGGAAAGCACGGCAAAGCGTGTTCCGTCCAAACCGAAGCCTCAGGTTACGGCTGCTCCAACGGCTGAAACAGCCAAACCTGCAAACGGGGACAAGGAGACACAGCCGGAGAATGCCGGGAAGCGAAGCGACCCGGACGACCTTTATGCCACTTTGGACTGGGAAACCAATCCTCCAATCAACGGTTTCTATGAAACGATGATGAGCCTGACACCGGAACGGCGCAAGGCTCTACGGCTTGAAGCGGAACGGTACAGGCAGGAGCAACTGAAAAAGTCGGGTGTCAAGGATACGCTGAATCCCGCATTTGTGCCTTCATCGGATAACAAACCGGAGCAAAAGGAAACAGCACAACAACCCGAAGCACAGCCGGAAGTAACTACCGTTCTTGTTACGGACAATAGCCCAAGTGAGAAAGCAACCACTTCACTTTTCCCTGAATTTGAAACGGAAAAGCCGAAAGAGGAAGTACCCGACCTTACGCCGCGTCCCTATCACCGCACGCCGGAAATGCACCTGCGTGAAGGTTCGCTGGTGGCAAACAGGGCACGTGACATCGGTTACCTGAAGGACATCACTCCCTACGGTGCGACCTTCCAGCCGCTTGGACTAACCGGCTATCAGAAAGAGAAAGCGTTGCTGTATGTATCACTCCGTGACGCATACGAGCGGTTGTACCGCTATGAATCGAATCGGCATGAGGAAAATGTTCCTTGGCGTGAACACCTGAACACCTGTTACAATGAGTTTGTCATGCGCTACGGCAACCTCAACGCCAAACAAAACGTGAAGTTGGTGATGATGGATGCAGGAGGGCGCGACATCCTTTCGCTGGAACGTGCGGAGAATGGCAAGTTTGTCAAGGCGGACATCTTTGAGCGTCCCGTTTCTTTCTCCGTGGAGAACTACGCCAATGTAGGCTCTCCCGAAGAGGCGTTATCCGCATCGCTCAACAAGTATGGTACGGTCAATCTTGACTATATGCGAGGGATAACCGACAGCACGGAAGAGGAACTGCTCCATGCTCTCAAAGGACGTATTTTCTACAATCCGCTTGTAACCGGTTACGAGATAAAGGACCGCTTCATCGCCGGAAACGTGATAGAGAAGGCGGAACGCATAGAGGCATGGATGGACGGCAATTCCGAAAGCGAACGGTTGCCGGAGGTGAAACAGGCGTTGGAGGCATTGAAGGAAGCCGAACCGCAGCGCATCGCATTCGAGGATTTGGATTTCAACTTCGGTGAACGCTGGATTCCCACGGGTGTGTATGCCGCCTATATGAGCCATCTTTTCGGTACGGACGTGAAAATAGCCTATTCCCCCACGTTGGATGAGTTCTCCGTGGCTTGCAGCCACAAGAATTTCAAGATATGGGACGAGTTCTGTGTGAGGGGCTATTACCGTACTTATGACGGCATGAGCCTTTTGAAACATGCCCTGCACAACACCTGTCCCGACATGATGAAGTCCATAGGCAAGGACGAGAACGGCAACGACATCAAGGTACGCGACGCGGAGGGCATACAGCTTGCCAATGCCAAGATTGATGAAATCCGCAACGGGTTCTCCGAATGGCTGGAGAAGCAGTCGCCACAGTTCAAGGAACGGCTGACGACGATGTATAACCGCAAGTTCAACTGTTTCGTGCGTCCGAAGTATGACGGCTCGCACCAGACTTTTCCCGACCTCAATCTGAAAGGATTGGCAAGCCGGGGAATCAAGAGCGTCTATCCCTCGCAGATGGATTGCGTCTGGATGATAAAACAGAACGGCGGCGGGATATGCGACCATGAAGTTGGAACAGGTAAAACGCTGATAATGTGCATTGCAGCGCATGAAATGAAACGTCTAAACTTGGCGCACAAGCCGATGATTATCGGATTGAAGGCGAACGTGGCAGAGATTGCCGCCACCTATCAGGCTGCCTACCCGAATGCTCGCATCCTCTACGCTTCGGAAAAGGATTTCTCGACCGCCAACCGCGTGCGTTTCTTCAACAACATCAAGAACAACGACTACGATTGCGTCATCATGTCGCACGACCAGTTCGGCAAGATACCGCAGTCGCCGGAGTTGCAGCAACGCATACTCCAAGCGGAGCTTGATACGGTGGAGGAAAACCTCGAAGTCTTGCGGCAGCAGGGCAAGAACGTGTCGCGGGCGATGCTGAAAGGGCTGGAGAAACGCAAGCACAACCTGATAGCGAAGTTAGAAAAGGTGGAACACGCCATCAAGTCGCGCACGGATGACGTGGTGGACTTCAAGCAGATGGGTATTGACCATATCTTCATAGACGAGAGCCACCAGTTCAAAAATCTCACCTTCAACACACGCCATGACCGTGTGGCGGGATTGGGAAACTCGGAAGGGAGCCAGAAAGCTCTGAACATGCTCTTTGCTATCCGCACCATTCAGGAGCGCACGGGCAAGGACTTGGGGGCTACCTTCCTGTCCGGCACTACCATCAGCAACTCTCTGACGGAACTCTACCTGCTCTTCAAGTACCTGCGTCCGAAGGAGCTGGAGCGGCAGGATATCCGATGCTTCGACGCATGGGCGGCTATATTCGCAAAGAAGACGACCGACTTCGAGTTCAACGTGACGAACAACGTGGTGCAGAAGGAGCGTTTCCGCTACTTCATCAAAGTGCCGGAGCTTGCCGCCTTTTACAACGAGATTACCGACTACCGCACGGCGGAGGACGTGGGTGTGGACCGTCCGCACAAGAACGAGATACTGCACCACATACCGCCTACTCCCGACCAAGAGTATTTCATCAAACAGCTGATGGACTTTGCAAAAACGGGCGACGCCACGCTACTGGGCAGAGCGCCGCTGTCTGAAACGGAGGAGAAGGCGAAGATGCTCATTGCTACCGACTACGCACGTAAGATGGCTTTGGATATGCGCATGATAGACCCGAATTACGAAGACCACCCCGACAACAAGGCGAGCCACTGCGCCAAGATGATAGCGGAGTATTACCATAAATACGACGCGCACAAGGGAACGCAGTTCGTATTCTCGGATCTGGGCACGTACCAGCCGGGCGACGGGTGGAACGTGTATAGCGAGATAAAGCGGAAGCTGGCGGAGGACTACGGCATACCGGCAAGCGAGGTGCGCTTCATTCAGGAGTGCAAGACCGACAAGGCTCGCAAGGCGGTGATAGATGCCATGAATGCCGGGACGGTGCGCGTGTTGTTTGGCTCTACCTCCATGCTCGGAACGGGCGTGAACGCGCAGAAAAGGTGTGTTGCAATCCATCACCTCGATACACCGTGGCGTCCGTCCGACCTGCAACAGCGTGACGGACGAGGAGTTAGAGCCGGGAACGAGATTGCCAAGCATTTTGCCGGGAACAACGTGGATGTCATCATCTACGCCGTGGAGAAGTCGTTAGACAGCTACAAGTTCAATCTGCTGCACTGCAAGCAGACGTTCATATCGCAGCTCAAAAGCGGGGCGATGGGCGCACGTACCATCGACGAGGGAGCGATGGACGAGAAATCGGGCATGAACTTTTCGGAGTATATGGCATTGCTTTCCGGCAATACCGACCTTTTGGACAAAGCGAAATTAGAGAAGCGTATCGCCTCGCTCGAAGGGGAACGCAAGTCGTTCAACAAGGGCA
>CAMTJK010000115.1 GCA_947072805.1 uncultured Prevotella sp. | reverse complement strand
ATGAAATGGTATTGTATCGCAAAACGCGTAACTTACTGACCATCAGCGCTTCCTGATTTAGATAAAAAGCGCTCATTTTCGCGTCGTAGGTTACAAATCGAGGTTTGGATGCCGATTAACACACGTTAAAGTAAAGATTTTTCTAAAATGTTAATGAAACTATAATGATAGTATTTCAGTCTCTCTTTACACTATAATCGCAAAACAGACTGGAGGAATTTTCAATACAAGACATACGACTTTATCACAAAGAAGAAACTTTTTATGACACACTGTCATACCATCTTTACAAAGTATGAAATCAGGAAATCTTAATTTTTTTACTCATAAATTTCCTCAATGTCATTTATTTCATCAATAAGAAGCGACTCATCGGAATCCTCATCAGACATACAGGGATTGAAATCTAAAGGCAAATCAAACTTTGCACTCTCGCTAAAACCTAAACGGCGATCAGCATATACTCGTTTCATATAGTAAGCAAAGACCGGCAATGCCATGGTAGCGCCCTGCCCCATCTGCATAGTATCAAAGTGGATGTCACGGTCGTCTCCGCCAACCCATACACCGGAAACAAGATGTGGCGTGATACCCATGAACCAAGCATCGCTGTTGTTATTTGTGGTTCCTGTCTTTCCAGCAAGATCACCTGTCATATTGTATCTGAAGCGCAAACGTCCTGCTGTACCGCCATCGACAACACCTTTCAACATATAAAGCATTTTGTGTGCACTTTCCTCACTGATTACCTCGTTCATACGCGGCTGGAAGCGTGTGATGACATTACCCTCGTTGTCCTCAATACGAGTTACCATTAGTGGTGCACATCTGATGCCATTGTTTACAAATGCTGTATAGGCACTAACCATCTCTGCAACAGAAATTTCACACGGGCCAAGGCATAGCGACATAGAGGGGTGTATATCTGGATTCTTTATGCCATACTCATGGAGTAAATCGACAAAAGCCTGTGGCTGAAGCTTGTCCATAAGATAAGCTGAAATCCAGTTATTTGACTGCGCCAATCCCCACTTAAGAGTTACCATCTGCCCATAACGACTGTGACCAGAATTACGCGGTGTCCAAGGTTTGCCCGCCACAATATACGTCTGCTGTACATTCGGTGCTTCATCGCAAGGCGAGAAGCCATTTTCCATAGCAAGAGAATAAAGGAATGGCTTAATAGTGGAACCCACCTGTCGCCGTCCATCCATACACATGTCGTAGTTGAAATGCATGAAATCCAAACCGCCAACATAAGCTTTTACAGCACCGTCTATGGGGCTCATGCTCATAAAGCCGCAGCGCAGAAAGGACTTATAGTAACGAATGGAATCCAAGGGTGTCATGATTGTGTCTATTTCTCCATGATATGTAAAAACCGACATCTCTACGGGCGTGCGGAATGCTTTCATAATCTGTTCGTCTGAAGCGCCCACAGACTTCATGAGGCGGTATCTCTCAGACTGGCAAACAGAGCGCATGAGAATATTCTTCAGCTGTTCTTTGGTTAAAGCTCCGGAATAGGGAGCATTCTGTTTGCGACGGTTTTCCTTATCAAATGCTGGTTGTAAGAACTTAACAACATGTTCATATACAGCCTGCTCTGCATATTGTTGCATTCTTGAATCAATCGTGGTATATACCTTTAGACCGTCTGAATATACGTTGTAGGGATCTCCATTCTTCTTGAAATTCTTATTGCACCAACCATACAGAGGGTCTGTCTCCCAATTAATGGAATCCTGATAGTATTTTATCCGGTTCCATGATGGATAATCATTTCTGTCGGGTTTCTTTGCCATCATATATCGCCGAAGATGCTCGCGGAAATATGACGCGATGCCATCCTTGTGATCGGAGACATGGAAGTTGAGATTCAACGGTTCGGCAGACAACTCCTCATATTCAGCTTCTGTAATATATCCGGCTTTCTGCATTTGCATAAGCACGACATTACGACGTTCGAGTGAACGCTCCGGATAACGTACAGGATTATAGTATGAGGGATTCTTGCACAAGCCTATCAGTGTTGCCGATTCTAAGATGTTCAGACTGTCAGGTTCCTTGCCGAAATAAGTATTGGCCGCAGTCTTTATTCCTACGGCATTATGGAGAAAATCGAAATAATTGAGATAGAGGGCGATGATTTCATCTTTAGTATAATTACGTTCCAACTGCACTGCAATGACCCATTCTATAGGCTTTTGGAGCAAACGTTCCGTGACATTCTCTGCTTTAGCCGAATAAAGCTGTTTTGCCAGCTGCTGCGTAATGGTTGAACCGCCGCCGGCACTCTTGCGACCAAAGATGCCTCTCTTGATAACAGCACGTGCAAGAGCATAGAAATCAATGCCTGAATGATCGTAAAAGCGAACATCCTCAGTCGCTACCAAGGCTTGTATTAACGAGGGGGAAAGCTGGGAGTAATCCACACAGATACGATTCTCCTTGTTGTAATTCCAGGTTCCCATTATCTTTCCATCCGACGAATATATTTGCGTGGCAAAATGGTTGATGGGATTCTGCAGATCTTCAACAGGAGGCATATACCCTATCCACCCTTTGGCTATTGCTGTAAAGGCGAGCGTTGCTCCCACAACAGTGAGAACCAGCAAGGTCCAAAGAAAAAAGACAAAAAACTTTCTCATATTATTTCTCGTGTATAACGCAAACAATTTGCTGTGCAAAAGTACGTATTTTAATCTATATGAGAAAAAAAACAACAGTTTTTGTGCTTTATTACAAGCTGAAATCGGAAAATATATGTAACTTAGCAGTCGAAAAATAAAAACAATCAATTTTAGGATGGAAAAGCATGATTTTGTTACAATAGCCAATATCACCAAAGAACAGATTATGTATATGATTGATATGGCTGAAGAATTTGAAAGACACCCCAATCGTGAAATCTTAAAAGGAAAGGTTATAGCAACGCTGTTTTTTGAGCCATCCACACGTACAAGATTAAGTTTTGAGACTGCAGCAAACAGACTCGGAGCACGTGTCATCGGTTTTGCCGATCCAAAAATTACAAGCGGAACTAAAGGCGAGACCCTGAAAGATACAATTCTTATGGTTGCTAATTATGCCGATGTCATTGTAATGAGACACTATATTGAAGGAGCGGCTCAATACGCGAGCGAGATTTCGCCCGTGCCAATAGTAAATGCTGGTGACGGGGCACATCAGCACCCTTCACAATGCATGCTCGATCTTTATTCCATATATAAGACACAAGGCACCCTGCAGAATCTAAACATTTATCTTGTAGGAGACTTAAAATATGGACGTACTGTACATTCCCTCATAATGGCTATGCGTCACTTCAATCCTACATTCCATTTCATCGCCCCCAAAGAATTGGCCATGCCCAACGAATACAAGATTTACTGCAAGGAAAACGGAATAAAATTTGAAGAGCACACCGATTTCAACGAGAATGTAATATCTGACGCTGACATTCTGTATATGACACGCGTGCAGAAAGAACGGTTCTCTGACCTAATGGAATATGAACGTGTAAAGAATGTATACATATTGCGTAATGACATGCTGGCCAACGCAAAGCCAAACATGAAAATTCTCCATCCACTGCCAAGGGTAAATGAAATTTCATACGATGTGGACGAAAATCCACATGCATACTATATACAGCAAGCTGCAAACGGACTATTTGCCCGCGAGGCTATATACTGTGACGTGTTGGGTATCACCCTCGATGAGGTAAAAAATGATAAAACTATAATCAACAACTGACTATGAACAAAAAGGAAATGCTCGTGGCCGCAATAAAGAACGGCACCGTTATTGATCATATCCCAACCGAAAAGACCTATGAGGTGGTCAGCTTATTAAGATTAGAAGAACTGCACACTCCTGTTACCATAGGCTATAACTACAGGTCAAAGAAACTAGGATGCAAAGGAATAATAAAAGTGGAGGATAAATTTTTCGATGATGAAGAAATATCAAGACTGTCTGTTGTCGCCCCCAATATTGTTCTGAATATCATCCGTGATTTTGAGGTTGTGGAGAAAAAAACAGCAAGAACTCCCGATGTTTTAAAAGGTATTGTAAAGTGCAATAATCCAAAATGTATTACAAACAACGAACCTATGAGAACCCTGTTCCATGTAACAGATAAAGAAAGAGGTACATTAAAATGTCACTATTGTGAAAAAGAACAAGACATAGACAAGGTGGAATTAGTGTGAATTCCACCTTTATTATTGCAGATATGCGAAATAATCACTACTTTTGCAAATAATTATTATCAATAATATAATATTTAACAATGAAAAGAGACCAAGTTATTTTTGACCTTATTGAGAAAGAGCACCAACGCCAGCTTAAAGGCATGGAACTTATTGCATCTGAAAATTTCGTCAGCAATGACGTAATGGAGGCTATGGGTTCGTATCTGACGAACAAATATGCTGAAGGCTACCCTGGCAAACGTTATTATGGAGGATGTGGTGTGGTTGATCAAGTAGAGCAGTTGGCGATAGACCGTGTATGCAAACTCTTCAATGCTGAATATGCAAATGTTCAACCGCATTCAGGTGCACAAGCTAATGCTGCTGTCTTATTGGCTGTTCTCAATCCAGGTGATACTTTCTTGGGCCTCAATCTTGCTCATGGAGGACACTTGTCGCATGGCTCTGCCGTAAATACATCTGGTATTCTTTATAAAGCAATTGGCTACGATCTCAATCCAGAAACAGGAAGAGTAGACTACGACCAAATGGAGAAATTAGCACATGAGCATAAACCCAAACTAATCATTGGTGGGGGATCTGCATACAGCCGCGAGTGGGATTACATTAGAATGCGTAAGATTGCAGACGAAGTGGGCGCATTGCTGATGATTGACATGGCTCATCCTGCAGGTCTTATCGCAGCTGGATTACTTGAAAACCCTGTAAAATATGCTCATATTGTAACTTCAACAACTCATAAGACTTTGCGTGGTCCGCGTGGAGGTATTATTCTTATGGGTAAGGATTTTGAAAATCCCTGGGGGCTCAAGACCTCTAAAGGCGTTACAAAGATGATGAGCCAATTACTAAACTCTGCAGTATTCCCAGGACAGCAGGGAGGTCCTTTGGAGCATGTCATTGCAGCTAAAGCCGTAGCTTTCGGCGAAGCTCTACAACCTGAGTTTAAAGAATGGGCAAAACAAGTACAGAGAAATGCAAAGGTACTTGCTGAAGAATTAGTAAAACGTGGCTTTACCATTGTAAGTGGCGGAACAGACAATCATTCAATGCTTGTTGATTTACGTTCAAAATACCCTGATTTGACAGGTAAGGTTGCAGAGAATGCACTTGTCGCCGCTGACATAACCGTTAACAAGAATATGGTTCCATATGACAGTAGAAGCGCATTCCAAACCAGTGGTATACGTCTGGGCACACCTGCAATTACAACACGTGGTGCAAAGGAAGATATGATGGTTCTAATCGCGTCACTTATAGAAGAAGTTCTAAATGATCCCGAGAACGAGCAAGTCATTACCAATGTGCGTGAGAAAGTAAATGCAACAATGAAGAACTATCCGTTATTTGCATATTAATTACTACAACATAACACAAATGAGGCTGGGACATAATTATAGTTTATCTCCCAGCCTTTTTTGTTTTGTCGCTTGACGCTTTTATAAATATAGTATATATAAATTATGCAATAAATGAAAAATAGGGAAAAAGATATGAGAAAAGGGAGCCTACTACGACTCCCTTAAATGCTTCTTGCGGAAAGTGAGGGATTCAAACCCCCGATACCCGCAATGGGTATACCGGATTTCGAGTCCAGCGCATTCGGTCACTCTGCCAACTTTCCAATTGCTTTGCAAAGGTAGTACAATTTTCTTGAACTGCAAAATTATTCAAACGATAATTTGTTTAATCTGTTCTTCAGTTGCGCTACTTCAGATTTACGGATCCTCAGCTTTATCTCACACGTATTATCATATTTTTGAGAAACTATTTGTGGTGACATTTCCTTTACAACTCTCATTACATCATTCATCATAACATATGGAAAATTGAAAATTACATCTTCTTCCTGTTGTCTGACTATAATTTCCGATTTTCCTATTGCATCTGCTGCTGCTGTTCTATAAGCAACAATTAAACCGCCTGTACCTAAATTTACACCGCCATAATATCTTATTACAACAATCAATATGTCTGTCAGTTCATTACTGTTTATCTGTCCCAATATAGGTTTTCCTGCTGTACTACTTGGTTCCCCATCGTCATTGGCTCTAAAAACCGCCCTATCTGGTCCAATTACATAAGCATAACAAACATGACGGGCATCATAATACTTTTTTCTATAACTTTCGAGTAAAGTCGATACTTCATCCAGTGTAGTCACATGATGTGAAAAGGCGAGGAACTTACTCCTCTTTTCGGTGTAATATCCCTCGCCTATTTTATTGGTGATAGTCTTATATTCGTCTGTCATCCTCTATAATATGATTCAGTTTATACCAACTTATGGATGATGAGACCTGATCTTAACTTTGGTTCAAACCAGGTTGCCTTTGGAGGCATTATCTTTCCGCTGTCCGCTATATCCATAATCTGACTCATGGAAACAGGGTATAAAGCCAAAGCCATCTTCATTTCACCACTGTCTACACGTCTTTTGAGTTCTCCGAGACCTCTCAAACCTCCAACAAAATCTATTCGTTTGTCACTTCTCAAATCTTTAATGCCCAAAATATCATCGAGAATGAGTCGGCTTGAGATGTCCACATCCAACACACCGATAGGATCACTGTTGTCGTATGTTCCATCCTTGGCGGTCAAACTATACCAATGCCCATCAAGATATAAGGAGAATTCATGCAATTTCATAGGCCTGAATATTTCAGTACCTTTGTTTTCTACAATAAATTTTTTTGCCAAAGCACTCAAAAATTCATCATTTGACAAACCATTCAGATCCTTTACCACCCGATTGTAGTCAAGTATAGTTAGTTGAGATGCCTGAAAACATACAGCCATGAAATAATTATATTCTTCTTTCCCTGTGTGATTAGGGTTCTGTTTTGCCTTTTCTGCTCCGACCAATGCGGCTGCAGCAGAACGATGGTGACCGTCTGCAATATACAGATACGGCATTTTCCCGAATTCGTCTGTTACGGTCTGTATGTCCGCATCGTCATCTATTATCCAAAGCTGATGTCTGAAACCATCAACCGGTGCTATAAAATCATATTCAGGATTTGAAGATATATATTTTTTGATTAGCACGTCTAGAACAGCATTGTCCGGATAAGCAAAGAAAACAGGCTCTATATTTGCATTATTCACACGTACATGTTTCATGCGATCCTCTTCTTTATCGCGGCGTGTCAATTCGTGTTTCTTTATCACTCCATTCAGATAATCATCTACATAAGCACCAACTACAAGACCATATTGTGTCTTGTTATTCATTGTCTGTGCATATATATAATACTGTTCCTTATCGTCTTGAACAAGCCATCCTTTTTCTTGAAACTTGCAGAAATTTTCGGCTGCCTTTTCATATACACGAGCATCATATTCGCTCGTTCCTGGTTCAAAATCTATTTCAGGCTTGATAATATGGTACAGACTCATCTCATTATCACCTGCCTCCAGACGTGCTTCCTCTGAATCCAAAACATCATATGGGCGTGATTCCACTTTCTCGACCAATTCTTTCGGAGGGCGAATTCCCCTAAAGGGTTTTACTACTGCCATAGCTATTTACTTATTAACCTGGAATTTTGTATCTCCTGATGCGAAATAAGAATTTATCTGTCGTGCAGCAGCTATACCGGCATTAATATTTGCCTCTGCTGTCTGTGCGCCCATCTTTTTAGGTGTGCTAAAATAACGGCCTTCAAATTTTACGAATTCCTCATTAGCATCGGGCATTATGTCGGTAATATATTTAAGGTCTGTGCGGTCTGCAAGCAATTTCAGCAGTTCCGGTTCATTAATTACTTCTTTACGTGCTGTATTTATCAGAACTCCACCTTTCCTCATCTGTCCTACCATTGCATAATTGATACTTTCTTTTGTTTCAGGAGTAGCAGGAATATGTAATGAAACGACATCACACGTCTTAAAAAGTTCATTCTGATTGTCTACAGCCTTTACACCAGCAGATTCAATAACCTCCTTCGGACAATATGCATCGTAAGCATATACATCCATACCAAAACCGGCGGCAATACGTGCCACATTTCTTCCTACGTTGCCAAATGCCAGGATACCGAGCTTCTTACCTAATAGCTCCGAACCGGATTTCCCATTATAGAATCCCCTTACAGCATATACGAGCATACCGAATACGAGTTCTGCTACGGCATTTGCATTCTGTCCGGGCGTATTCTCTACAACAACGCCTTTTTCCTTTGCATATGCTGTATCTATAGAGTCATAACCTGCACCGGCTCTCACTACTATCTTCAACTGCTTGGCAGCATCAAGCACATCCGGAGTAACCTTGTCTGAACGTACGATGATTGCATCTGCATCTTTCACTGCATCAAGCAATTGTGACTTTTCTGTATATTTTTCAAGCAGTTCCAGCTGATGACCTGCAGATTCTATCTCTTTGCGTATACCATCAACGGCTGCTTGTGCGAACGGTTTTTCTGTTGCAACTAATACTTTCATAATTATGTTGTTTGTTATTTTGGTTGTTTTTTAGATTTGTCCTCCGAAGTCTCTTATAAACAAGATTCTTCTATTAGTAGTTACAAATTCTTTATGAGCCAACCATTATCCTTCATCGGATATGATATCGCCGATAAAATAGCAATTTGAATTTAAACCTACAAATAGAAGAATCTGCTTGTCTATTCAATCTTCGAAATTATATAAAGAATTGATTAGTGTTGAGCTTCAAATTCTTTCATACAGTCTACAAGAGCATTCACACCTTCTATGGTCTGTGCATTATAACAACTTGCACGGAATCCGCCTACGCTGCGATGTCCCTTGATTCCGACCATACCTTTCGATGTTGCATACTCGAAGAAAGGCTTTTCCAGCTCTGCATATTCTTCGTTCATAACAAAACATATGTTCATTACCGAACGGTCTTCCTCATTCACTGTTCCATGGAACAATTTGTTTCTGTCTATCTCATTGTATAGAATTTCAGCACGTTGTAAAGCCAGTTTGTCCATTGCCTCAACACCACCATTCTTCTTTATCCAGCGCAGTGTTTCCAATGCAGAATAGATAGGAACAACCGGAGGTGTATTAAACATAGAGCCTTTCTCTACATGTGTACGATAGTCCAGCATGGTAGGAATCTGACGAGGAGCTTTGCCAAGAGTGTCATCTTTTACAATTATCAGAGTTACGCCTGCCATTGCAAGATTCTTCTGAGCACCGGCATAAATGCAATCATACTTGCTTACGTCAATCGGACGGCTGAAAATATCTGATGACATATCAGCTATAAGACGCACATTAACATCCAGGTCTTTACGGATTTCTGTTCCATATATTGTATTATTTGTAGTAATATGCAAATAGTCCACATCTTCCGGACAAGACCAGTTTTTGGGAATGAATGTATAGTTTGCATCAGCTGATGATGCTACTTCAACAACTTCACCAAAAAGTTTTGCCTCTTTCATTGCTTTCTTTGCCCATGTACCGGTGTTCAGATAAGCAGCTTTCTTAATAAGGAAGTTATAAGGTACCATACAGAATTCGAGTGAGGCGCCACCTCCAAGGAAAACTACAGAATAGCCTTCTGGAATCCGAAGCAGTTCCTTGATTAAAGCTACTGCTTCATCAACCACCGGTTGAAAGTCTTTTGCACGATGGCTGATTTCCATTAGAGAAAGTCCAGAGCCATTAAAGTCCAAACACTGCTTAGCAGTATTCTCAATTACTTCACGGGGAAGCATCGATGGACCTGCATTAAAGTTGTACTTCGTCATACGATGTCGTTAGTTTTAAATAATTGAATTCCGTCTGCGAAATTACATTTTTTATTTCATATTACAAAATATTTTAATGGAAACTTGACACAGTGAAACAAAACCGCCATTATTGGAGACATTATAACGCACTTACTATCATCAGATATAAATATAGGTATTTAGATAATGCCTTAGTTCAACCATCATTAGCAAATGGCTTGGAAAGATAATATAAAATCAGAATTTAATTTGAAAACAACTCGATCTCAAACACACCTACCACGGATTACACTTTCTACTGTTATTGTATTAGATTGATTGAGTAGTTATAATGTGCTCGTAACTGCACTTAATGAAAGTTAATTTGTAAAGATATTTGGTCGAATTTAACATTTTTAAATCCGGCATTCTAGGTGTAAATTTTTGTTAATAAAAGTGGGGCGATTTATGCTCCCGACGGGTCGAAAAACGATTACGCTTTTTTGGC
>CAMTJK010000114.1 GCA_947072805.1 uncultured Prevotella sp. | reverse complement strand
ATCGAGGTTTGGTTGCCGATTAACACACGTTAAAGTAAAGATTTTTCCAAAATGTTAATGAAACTTTATTGATATTGTTTCATTTCTTGTCGTAAACTATTTGGAAGGGATAAGCCGAGCCTTTGCGGCGTGACGGTTTGCAGGCGGTGTCGGCTTCGATGAACATTTCGCGGTCGCCGCGGCTGTCGCCGAAGGCTGTGAGATGGTAGTTGCGGCGGTCGGGAAAGAGCTCCAGCAGGCGTTTCACCTTCTCTTTACCGTAGCAGTTAGGCGTAGAGAAGCGTCCTGTCACTGTGCCGTCGCGCACTTCAATGCGTGTGCCTGCCACCGTCACGCGGCATTTTCCGTCGGACGATACGAGGTGGGCAAAGAACGGTGCCACCCAGTTGTCGATGCTTGCACTTACCACAGCCACACGACCGCCCGCGGCGAGCGCACATTCGAGCACCTCCATGGCTCCCGGACGCAGCAGCCGTCTGCCGTAAAAGGCAAAATCGGTGCAGAGGGCATTGAACCGGCTCTCTGCCATGCCTCCGAAGAAGTGACGGAAGATGCGCTCCTTCATTCTGTGGTTGGAGTAAAGGTGCAGCTTCATGAGCACCAGCAGCGGCAGATGGAGCGCGAAGCCGGCAAGGAAAGCCCTTGTGCCGCAGGCAAAACGGATGAACTCGAGGAGCGTGTCGCGCGTGGTGAGCGTGCCGTCGAAGTCGAAAGCATATACTTTTTTCTGCATACGGATGGATGAATGTCAGAGATAGATGATAAAGAAGAAGGCCAATCCCCAGAGCACGACGATGAGTTGCAGTATGCGGTCGTGCAGAATGAGTTTCGACGGGTCGCCCGAAAGTTCGTCCACGACGGTAAGTTGCAGGTAACGCAGCAGTCCGATGATGACGAACACGCTGGTCAGGTACAGATAGTCGGTGTTGTGCTCGCTGATTACGTCGGGCGAGACGGTGTACATTACGTAACACACTATGGTTACGGTGGCAGTTATCGTGATGGCCTGGTTGATGAATGTCAGATTGTATCTTATGGTGTTGCGTCGCGGTGCTTCGCCGGTACTGTTCATGCGCAACACGTCGTCACGCCGTTTGGCGAGCGAGAGAAAGAGCGTGAGCAGAAACGTCATAAGCACTATCCATTTGCTTAGCACTGTGCCGGTGGCAAGACCGCCGGCAAGTATGCGCAGCACGAAGCCGAAGGCTATTATGCACACGTCGGCGATGGCACACTGCTTCAGTCGCACGCAGTAGGCTATGTTGAGCAGCCAGTAGCCAGCCGTCACCGCCAGCACAGGCAGCCACAGGCGGTTGCCGAGGGCTAAGGGCAGGGCTAAGCCGAGCACCGCCATGAGCACCATCATCACATAGCCGCGTGTCACCGACACGGCGCCCGAGGCTATGGGGCGGAGACACTTCACGGGATGGTTCCTGTCGTCGGCGGCATCGATGATATCGTTGAGACAATATACCGACGAAGCCGTGAAGCAGAAGGCGGCAAACGTTATGAAGGCTGCCCATAGCAGGCTGCCGTCGAGAATGCTGCCGCCGAAGAAGAGCGGTATGAACACAAAGAGGTTCTTTGTCCACTGGTGCGGACGTATGATGCTCACCATCGCCCTTATGCCGCTCACGCCTTGACCGTGTGCGCTGCCGCCGGAATGCCGGGTCGAACAGTTGTTGTCGGAATGAATATTCATCGTTTGTCGTTTTTGGTTTTGTCACGTTGCCGTACGCCCGTCAGCGGAGAGATGTGCACGAGCCATGCCACCACGAGGCTCGCCCCGATGGTAATGACAGCCGAAAGCAGGAAGCCGAGCTGCAGCGGACGTATGTATACGTATATGAAATGATAGTGTACGAGATATAGTTCGAGGCTTATGCCGCCCACAAAGGCGAGAGCGCCGTGCAACCGCTGCGGAACGGCGTCGAGCAACGGACAGAGCAGCAGGAGCATGGAGACGGAAAGGGATATATATACCATGCGCTCGAGAAAGAGCGGAAAGCGTCCGCGCATGCCGTCCTCGAAGTTTACGCATACCGCCGCGCTCAGTACAAATATCAGTAGCATGAACCACACTGCCGATGCGTCGAGAGGGCGTTTCTCCCTGACGAGTTCGCCGGCGTTGATGCCGAGAAGGAAGATGGGTATGCGGCTGAAGAATATTTCAAGATGGCCGATGGCGGCGTGGACAGGGGCGCAATACTGTATGAGTACGCACAGCACCATGAATACTGCCGGCAGCCACCGCCACACACGCCGGCGGATGATGAGTTGCATATAAGCCGGAGCCACGGTGTAGAGCATCATTATGGCAGGAATAAACCAGAAGGTGAGTTCGTCGTGTGTCCAGAAACACAGGTTGATGGCTATGTCTGCCACGGTATCGGCAACGCCTCTGCTGCCGTCTATGCACAGGGGGATGTAGTAAAGGCAGGCAAAAGGCAGCCATGTGGGATAGATGCGGCGGTAGCGGCGCATGTAGAATGTCTTCAGCCGGCTTGCCATGCCCTCGCTGCCGTGTGTGTTCGCGTCTTTGCCGCAGAGGGCGGCGGCATCCGTCCTGGTCCAAGTGAACCACAGTCCTATGCCGCTTAGAAACAGAAACATGTCTACCCCCACGTTGCCGCAACGCAGCATGCACTGCCACAGGGTGTCGTGGAGCGGACCGTTTACGTGGAAGAGCATCACCATGAGCATTGCCACACCCATCAGCGCACTGCGGTGGCGGCTCAGATCGGAGAAGTTGATGTAACGCTTTGCCATGAGATGTGGTATGGATGAGGTTTTGTAAAAATGCTTTGTAAGGTTTCTGGCTTTTTGTCGGGGCTTGATGGCTGTAGGAGATGGTGTGTTGCGGGCTGCACTGTTTACATGACGTTCCGTTAATATGGGTGGCGTGACTTAGCGGCATACGCGCGTCAGCTTTTCCTGCCGCTGATGATGCGTGCGAATATCCACGCCACGACGAGCGAGGAGATAAGGTACAGCATCAGTCCGTCGTAGACATCGCCGTGCCGTGAGATGGGAATGAATATCTTGCGGAGCATGGGATGGGTTACGAAGAGGGCTGCCGATATGCCTCCTGTCCACACAAGCGGCGTGAGAAAGGCACGGGGCAGCATCTTGACGGCGGCAAGTGTCGCGCCTACGGCAAGCAGAGGTACCCAGAACCACGTCTGATAGTCGAAGCAGAACAGCACTGCCACGGCAGACAGCAGGGCGCCGCCGGCACACCAATGCCACCGCGTCATGCGTGCGGAAAGTGTCTGCCACAGCGGCATGCGGGCAAAGAGCACGCCGGCACAGAACGGGAGCATGCCGCCTATGCAGTTGTATCGCAGACGGTTGAGGCTGTCGCTCTCGGGAGCGCAGACCACCTGCACAAGCCAGCAGAGCAGTACCAGTGCCACTGCCACGCCATTGTGGCGGCGGTATATGAACAGACGGTAGACGAGATAAAGCTGCATCATCAGTCCGAAAAACCAGTAAGGACCGGGAGTGATGATGCGGTTGGGCTCCGGAAGCAGGTTGATGACCATCAGCAGTTGGGCAAGAACGTTGTACCACCTGAAAGTGAAGCTGCCGGGGGTAAGGGCATCGAGAATGATGAAGGCGGCAAAACCCACTGCCATTATAGTGAAGAGCTTCTTGTAATGATGCCACAGAAACTGCATCGGAGTGAGTGTGTCGGGTTGCTGTTCGTACTTCCTTACAAGTCCGAAACCGCTGAGGAAGAGGAAGACGGGCACGCCGTAATGTCCGAAAAACGACAGCAGGTGGACGGGAAGATAGGCATCCGGACTGCCCATAACCTGCATAAGACCGTCGCAGCAGTCGCTCTTGAACGTATATTCACATTCCTTTACGGCAAACGATAGCCAGTGGCAGTAGTTGTGCAGTATTATTCCGAGGATGGCAATGCCGCGCATGGCGGCACATTCATCACGTGTAAGCAGTTCATTTCTTTTCATTACGATGTTCTTTTCTTGTCATTCCGCAGCATGCTTCCTGTCGTTCTGCATCTTCAGAATATTGTAGTCGGTGGTGTTTTTAAGTATCCTTGCCCGTCCGGCATCATATTTAGGACTGAGCGGATTGAGCTCCTCGCGGTATGCCGGGCACGATATTCCGGCGAGATATAGCAGCATATGCGGCATGCGGTCGGTCATGAAAGGCAGTCGTGAGGCTCGCTCCACCTCGCGTACTATGTCGGGATGTGTGGCGGAATAGCTTTCCGAGCACCATATCCAGAACGGAATCTCAAATTCTTCGTGAGCCAGCCGGTAGTCGATGGCTGCCGAATGGAGCCGTCCGTGCGTGTGGATGTCGTTGCCATAGCACTCCTCTCCGTGATCTGGCATGTATATGACGATGGCATTCTCGTGCTCGTGGCGCTTCAGAATGGCATCAACGATGGAGTCGTTGTAACGTGTCGCGTTGTCGTAGTCTGCCATAATCCACCTCTCCTTGCGGTTGAGCCGCGGACGCTTGTAGTCTCTCGGACCGTATATCTTGCGCTCTTGCGGAACACGTTCGCGGTAGTCCACGTGCTGTCCCATGAGGTGGAAGATGGTGAGCCGCGGTGCGCTGATGCCGGAAGCAAGGCTGTCGTAGTCGGTAAGCAGGCCGTCGTCAAACTTATGGAGCCGCGTGTTGCGCGTATCGAATTGCGCCTTGCTCAATGTGGCGTTGTTCAGGAAGAAACCGCCGCTGAAGTCATATACCGCCTCGCGTGTTTTGGGAATGAACTGGTTGGTAAGGAACGTCACATGATAGCCTGCGCTCCTGAAGAGCTCGGGAAAGAGCGGATAATCGCACCATTCGCCCTTGTCGCCCACCGAATATAGCGAGAATACAAGTTTGAAGACAAAGCTGGTAAGGTTCCACGGACTTACCACATCGTCGAAACGGATGAGCTCGCCCTTGCTGTGGCGCTCCGTTTGCATGGGAGCCGTGGCTTTGTCGTAGCCGTACAGCTGCGAGTGGTGCCGGTTGTAGCTCTCGCCTATTATGAAAACGATGTTGCTGCTCTTGAAACTGCAACTGTCCACAGCGGCATTGTCTGCCGTTTCTATCAGACGGTCTATCTGTTTCGCCGCGAGCATGTTGGCATATATGCTGAACGCAAGACGATAAGCGGGCAGATAGAGCACCGCCCTGTCGCTACGTGTCAGTTCGTTCTCCACTTTGCCAATGGTGTCGGCTGAAACAAATATCCGGAGCATCGCCGCCTTGTTGCCGCGGCACTGCACGCAGCCCCATATAAAGAGGCAGGCTGCAGCCAGACCGGCGAGCGCAGTGGCTGTACGGACGGCATCGTCTATCAGTATGCGCCGACGCTTGTTGTCGGGCAGCCGTGGGCATAATGATATTCCCTTGCGGTGCATCACCGTAACGGCGATGTTGAAGCACAGATGCACTGCGAGGATGAGCAGGACAAGTCCTACCGGCGACAAGAGTACGTCGGCATTGAGGTAAGAAGCAAGAAATTCGGATGCTTCGTTGCCGTTGGTCTCGCCGGCAAGCAGCAGCAACGATGGCGTCAGGGCGCTGTCGAACGTTACGTAACACCACACATCGACGAGCGTTATGGGGTATGCCAGGGCATAGCACACGCCGCGCAGCACACGGCGGAAGCGTAACGGCACGACGCAAAGCACCACGCACAGTGCGTAGACGTCGATAAAGAGTTCTGTTTCAAGTAAATCGTAGGGAACGCCGCCGATATCGAACGGCACTTCGGCCATATGGCTCGTAAAACCGAGCAGATACATGAAGAAAAAGAATGCCGGATTTGCTGCCAGGGGACGGAATGCAAACGAAAGGACGGTGCCGGGAAGTCGTGTAAGCTTGCTCATTGTCGTGTGATTTGTACTTTCTCGTTTAGTCCTTGCCTTGCGAATAACATTCCTGTACGTCGGCAACGATGGCGTCGGGCACCAGTCCGTCTATGCTTTCGCCGCAGGCTATACGCCGGCGCACTTCGGTGCTGCTCACATCGTAGAGCCTCGTGTTGGTGAAGGTGACGTTTTCGGGAAGCGACAGCGGGTCGATGGTGCTTCCCGGACGCGGATAGACGTAGATGTGGAAGCGTGACAATATCTCCTCGTGACGGTACCATCGGTTGAAGAGCAGCCAGTTGTCGGCTCCTATAATCAGCGAGAAGCGGCGGTCGCGCCATGCTGCCGACAGGCTTTGCAGCGTTTCCCATGTGTATGACGGTTTGGGAAGGCTGAATTCATGGTTGCTTGCCGACAAGCCGCGGTGTCCGTGGAGAGCTTTCTGCACGAGTTCGTACCGCTTTTCGTCGTCAAGCAGTGAAGAAGATTGCTTTAAAGGATTCTGCGGAGATACCATAAACCATATCTCCTCAAGTCGGGTGGAGTGCAGAATGTCGTCTGCCAGACCTATGTGACCGTTGTGGATGGGATTGAACGAACCGCCAAAGATGCCTGTTTCCGTCATAGTCAGCTGTTGAGGAAGGCCGAGATGACTGCCTTTGCCTCTTGTTCCGCCTCGTCAAGATTGTCGTTCATTACCCTTTTGTCGAAGCGCGGAGCGTAGCTCATCTCCATTTCGGCACGTGCAATGCGCATGTCTATCTTTTCTGCCGTCTCCGTGCCGCGTCCTTCAAGGCGCTTCCGCAGTGCCTCTATTGAGGGCGGTTCGATGAAGAGGCTTAGTGCGCGGTCGCCGTAATACTCTTTTATGCGGCATCCGCCCTTTACGTCTACGTCGAAAACCACGTTCCGCCCTTGCTCGAGGATGTCTTCCACCTGCTGTTTGAGCGTTCCGTAGAATGTTCCTCCGTATACCTCTTCGTATTCGAGGAATTCTCCGGCGGCTATGCGGTTGCGGAAATCCTCGGCGCTGATGAAGTGATAGTCGGTTCCGTCGGTCTCGCCGGGTCGCGGCTGGCGGCTCGTGCACGATACGGACAGCGTGAGCCTTAGCTCGTCGCCGCGCATGAGCCACTTTATGATGGTGCTTTTTCCCGTTCCGCTCGGAGCCGAGATGATTATTATCTTTCCTTTCATGTAATTATGGTTGGGCGTATGGTTTGTTTGCGTCTGTTCGGTCAGAGCACGTTAAGAACCTGTTCCTTGATCTGCTCGAGTTCGTCTTTCATCTTGACCACGATGTTCTGCATCTCGGCCTGATTGCTTTTGGAGCCGGTGGTATTTATTTCCCTTCCCATTTCCTGCGCTATGAATCCGAGTTTCTTGCCTTGTCCGTGCCCTTCTTCCATTGTCTCGCGGAAGTAGTTCAGGTGGTTGGCAAGCCGTTGTTTCTCTTCGCTTATGTCGAGTTTCTCTATGTAGTAGATTAGTTCCTGCTCCAGTCTGCCCTTATCGTATTCCACCTCGTGTATGCTGTTCAGTCCGTCGATGATGCGTGAGCGTATTTTCTCCACGCGCATTTTCTCGTGCGGTTCTATTTCTTTGAGCAGTGTGGCTATATTGTCTATCTTTTCGGTGAATTTCTTTTGCAGTGCGGCACCTTCCTGCTTGCGGAAATCCTTCAGGCTGTTGAGTGCCGTTTTTATGGCGTCGAGTGCGGTAGCCCATTCCTCATCCGTGAGCACCTCTGTCTCGGTCCTTGTCATCACATCGGGCATGCGCAGCAGTGTGGCAAACCATTCCTGCGGTTCGGGTATGCCCGAGCGTGCGGCTATATCCTTTATCTGCCGGTAGTAGTTGTCTATGAGGGCGCCGTTTATGGGTGTGGCATCGGCTGCAATGTCTTTCTCTATCCATATGCAGAAGTCCACCTTTCCGCGTTCGAGGGCTGCCGACAGGATCTGGCGTATTTCCATTTCCTTTTCACGATATATTGGTGCTATGCGTGTAGAGAGGTCGAGAGCCTTGCTGTTGAGCGATTTTATCTCTACGTTGATTTTCTTTTCGCCGTAGGTTGCGGTCGCCTTGCCGTAACCGGTCATTGATTCTATCATTTCAAAATGTGTCTTTATATTTTTTTTTGATGTAGGTTCCGAGGGTGTTCTTTTCTCCGCCACGCAGGGTGGGGAGGCTCTTTCTCTTTGTGTTTCATACGATTAGCGTACGAAATGATGCGCAAAGGTAGTGTTTTTATTCTGAATATATACCGTTGGCATGATATTTTTTCCTTTCCGCCGGTGTGGCACAGGCTCTTTGCTGTGTCATGCCATGATATTGGTGATGTCGGCAAAGCGTGACAGTCTTACGAGACGCTCGTGTTCAAACTCGTCTGAGAGCTCCAGCTGCCACGTTACGTGGAAGGGGATGTGTGCGGCGGCGGCTCCTATGGCAAGTGCGGGTGCTATGTCGCTGCGGAACGAGTTGCCCACCATGAGCATGCGCTGGGGCAATATATTCAGACGCCTGCACAGCCGTGCGTACTCCTCTTCTGTCTTGTCGGCAACGATGGATACGCATTCGAAGAAGCTGCCCAGACCCGAGCGCGACAGCTTGTTCTGCTGGTCGAGCAGCTCGCCTTTGGTAAACAGCACAAGGCGGCGTCCGTGCAGAGCCGCCAGCGTCTCTCTCACTCCGGGCAGCGGGGTGGCGGGCAGTTGCAGGAGCGACTTGCCCATGTCGATGATTTTGCCTATTGTAGGTGCCGATACCTTTCCGCGGCTCACAGCCACGGCGTTTTCTACGAGCGAGAGCGTAAAGGCCTTTGTGCCGTAGCCGAGCAGTTCCATGTTTGCCGCTTCCGTGCGGAACAGTGCGCCGGCTATCTCGTCGGCATCACCATATTCTGACAGCAGGTTGCAATATCGGCGTTCCACGTCTGCGAAATGCGACTGACAGTCCCACAGGGTGTCGTCGGCATCGAATGTTATCACGTCGATATTGTCGAATTTCTTCATTCCGTACATCTTTTCTTCCGTCTGTCGGCGAGGCATTGGCTCTGTCTGCAGTCCCTGTCCGGCTGCTGTCCGCGTTGTGGTTTGCGTTGTGGCGGTTTATGTGTGCAGTTCCAGCACGAAGCGTGCTCCTTTCGTATAGTCCTCGTCGATGGTCAGCGTGCCGTTCATGCGTGTTGCGAGCAGTGCGCAGATGGGCAGTCCCAGTCCGTCGCCCTCTGTCAGGTCTTTCACCTCGGCGAACGGTTTGAACAGTGCGGCACGCTTCTCGCTGCTTATTCCGCAGCCCGTGTCGCTCACCACAAACTGGTGCGTGTGTGCTCCGCGCTTCTTGTACTCGAGGGTTATCTTTCCTCCGGCGGGAGTGTATATGGCGGCGTTGCCGAGCAAGTGCAGAAGTACACGCTCGAGCATTTCGGGATTGATGGCCATGTCGAGTTTTGGGGCGTTTACCACGAGCGATACGCCCTCTTTGGTCTTGCCTTCTATCTGTTTGGCAATGCCTTCGCAGAAGTTTACAATGTTCTTTTCCTGCAGTTCGCATTTGTCGGCAATGTGTCGTTCGTGCTCCGAGAGCTCCTCTATGTGTGCTATGAAGCCTTTCAGGGCAGCTACGGCAGGCAGAGATGCGTCGAGTTTGTCGAGTGTGGGCGACATCTGTGCCGATATGTTGCTTATAAAGCTGTTTTTCTGTTCGTTGTGTTCGTTTGCCACTTCTATGGCACGCTTCTGTTTGCGTGTGAGCAAGATGAATCGCATGAGCACTATGGCTCCCAGCACGAGTGCGCCTGCCAGTATGGCTGCGAGCACGCACAGACTTATTATCATGTATTGGCGTCCCTGCAGGGCGCTGTCTTTCTCGTCTATTACCGACTGCTTCTCGGCACATTCCTGTTTCAGTGCGGCTATGTCGTCTTGTGCCTTCAGCACCCTTACCGAGTCTTTCCATATCATGTACTGCTCGTAGCTGCGTGATGTGAGCGATGCGTTGCCGCTCTTTTTGGCTATACCTATCAGCGTTTTGTAGCAGTCTATCACCTTGTCGTATTGCTTGGCGTCCTTATATTGTCCCACGAGTTTTGCTATGGCCTCGTCGCCCTGTGCGTTCATTCCGAACGTGTAGAAGTAGTTGGCTTTGGTGTACAGCAGGTCGTTGCGCAGTGAGTCGGTGTTGGCTGCGCTGGCAAGGTCTTCCAGTCTGGCGAGCTGTTCTTTGGCCCGTGCGGGCTGTTTCAGTCGGGTATATATGCGCAGACGCTCCTTTACCGTGGCATATTTCAGGTCGGGGCGCGTTCTGTGTGTAGCCTGTTCGCCGGCGAAAATCATCTGGTCGGTGCTTCGCAGCATGTCGAAAGCCTCTTTGTAGAAGTTCTCGCGGTAGTAGAGTGCCGTTACCTGTACGCCGCATTGTGTGGCTTGTTCATATTTAGCTGCGGTGGCAAAGCCGTTATATGCACGCAGGAAGAGGCTGCGTGCCTTGGTATACTCCTTTTTGTCGAGAGATTCTTGCGCCTGTTTCATTAATGCGTCAGCCTGGTTTTGTCCGCGCATTACGGTGGAATGCAGGCAACAGAGGAGTGCAAAGATAAGACATGTTAGCTTTTTCATATAAGAGTATTGTTTAAGATGTATTGTATATATTATATATAAGGTACGCGCGCACGTGTAACGAATACGTGCTTCCGCTTC
>CAMTJK010000113.1 GCA_947072805.1 uncultured Prevotella sp. | reverse complement strand
AACGGCGTTGCCAAAAAAGCGTAATCGTTTTTCGACCCGTCGGGAGCATAATTCGGCTCACTTTTATTAACAAAAATTTACACCTAGAATGCCGGATTTAAAAATGTTAAATTCGACCAAATATCTTTACAAATTAACCTTCATTAAGTGCAGTTACGACGCAATACCGTAAGCCTTGCTTGTTCAAAAAAGTACATTTGTAATCATAAATCAGTATATTGATTGTACAAACAGTGAAATTGTCTGATAACATTTCACGATTTTTAAGTATTGCAAACATTTAGGAATCGTCCTACCTTTGCCATCGAAAAAATCACTAACAATCATCAGAAATGAACAAGCGTATATTCATTCTATCGGCATTAGCCGTTTCATTATCCACCATGAGCTTACCGTCTTCGGCACAAAGTGCAGCTGCAGACAGCGTTTACCGGAATGCAGGAGGTAAAAGGCTCTCTGTGGGCGGCTACGGCGAAATTGCCCTCACCCGCAACTTCTACAGTGACCATCTGAGCCGTTACAGCCAACCGGAAGAACACAAGAACGATCCGGGACACGGTCGGTTTGACATTCCTCACGCAGTAATCTACATCGGTTACGACTTCGGAAAAGGCTGGAGCATGGGTACAGAAATAGAATTCGAACACGGAGGAACAGGCGTAGCCTACGAGAAAGAAGAAGAAGAAGGTGGCGAATGGGAACAGGAAACAGAGAAAGCCGGCGAAGTGGCACTCGAACAGTTCTGGATTCAGAAGTCATTCGCCGGATGGGCAAACGTAAGAATGGGACACATCGTAGTACCCGTTGGTCTTAACAACGCCCATCACGAACCCCAAAACTTCTTCACCGTATATCGTCCGGAAGGCGAAAATACCATACTTCCGTCCACTTGGCACCAGACTGGTGTGAGCTTCTGGGGGCGTTATGCAGCCTTCCGCTACGAGCTACAGTTTCTTGCAGGTCTCAATGCCGACAATTTCACCAACACCGGATGGATAAACAAGGGTGCCTCTTCACCGCTCGAGTTTGAGGTAGCAAATAAATACGGCGCAGCATTACGCATAGACAATTACTCCATCAAGGGCTTGCGCATAGGTCTTAGCGGCTATTACGGTCATTCCATAGGCAACAGCTATCCCCGAAATGCCAACGGCGTTGAAGCGAAATACAAGGGGATAGTGGCAGTGGGAGCCTTCGACTTCACCTACAATGCACACAACTGGATAGTAAGGGGACAGGCGGACTACGGCTATCTCGGCGCAGCCGACCAGCTGAAATACATATATAACCGTACAAACAAGAAATCGCCGTTCCATCATTCAGCCCTCGTCAGCAAAAATGCCTATGCTGTCGGCATAGAAGCAGGCTATGACGTGTTCTCACAGATATCGTCTCTCAGAGCCGACAACCAACAGTTGTATGTCTTCGGACGCTACGAACAATACAACCCCTACGCATCGACAACCAAAAACGTGACATACGACTACACAGAAGTAAAACGCTTTGCAGCAGGCATAAATTATCGTCCCGTACCGCAGGTTGCAGTGAAAGCAGAATACTCCCACCGCCTGCTCAAAAGCATATACAACGACGAGCCATCCGTAAGCATAGGAGTGGCTTACGAAGGGTGGTTCCTCTGACAACACAAAGCATCAACATTATAAACCAATAATCGTTATCAACATTTTTAAACTAAAAGACAATGAAGAAATTACTTAGCATCAGCATGGCAATCCTTTTGGGAGGATTCATTTTCACATCATGCTCGGAGAACGACAGTGAAGAGTCTGAAGGAAGTCTCGGCGACGGAAGCAATGAAATGAATATCAGAGTAACGCAGCCCATTGTAGACGACGAGACATACCCTGCAAATACCGATGCTGCCAGCTATTCCAAAAAAATATTCGGAGAGACGGCAATAGACGGATGTTCATCGCTATGTACCGAACTGGAGAATGCAAACGGCATTATAGCATCTGCACAACTGTCGGAAACCCAGGAAAACTATCTGCGCGAAGTGCTTCGCAATCTGGTAAAAAACGTAATAGTGCCCACTTATACCAATCTCGCAAACGATGTGGAGAATCTCGAACAGACACTTCATGGGCTCACAACCGAAAGCATCACCCAGGAACAGATAAACACAGCTTGCAAGCACTTCAAGTCGGCACGCGCATACTGGGAGTTGAGCGAAGCATTCCTCATGGGTGCCGCTTCCGACTTCGACATCGACCCCACCATCGACTCATGGCCGCTCAACCGCACACTGCTGCTCGGCTATTTCAACAGCGGAATGACACAGGAAATACGTGACGAGGCAAGCGTGCTGGGCTTCCACGCACTCGAGTTCATACTTTTCCGCAACGGTGCTCCACGCAACGTGGCTGAACTGAAAGGCAAGGATACATACAAGCATTTCGAAAACATTACCGGCGCACAGGAACTGAAGTACGCCCAGGACATATGCACATTGCTCAAACAGCGCACATTCCAGCTACAAGTGGCATGGGAAGGTGTCACTACTGCCAATGCAAGCCGTGTGAAGACGGTGCAGAATGCCGGTTTGGGTTATACCACGGAAGCAGGACTGTCGTACGGTGACAACCTCATCAACGCCGGAATATCCGGGAGCAAAAGCAGCTTCAACTCTCTGCAGAGTGCCATTGCTCAGGTACTGTCGGACGATGAGGGCAGCTGCTTCGGCATAGGCAACGAGGTGGGAACGGCAAAGATAGCCAATCCTTTCACCGCCGGCGACGTGTCGTATGTGGAATCGCCTTACAGCTACAACTCTATTACAGACTTCCGCGACAACATCCGCTCCATCCGCAATATATGGCTGGGCTCTACCGACCGTACGGCAGCCACATACAGTTTCCACACATTCTTTGCAAGCGTAGGTCTTGACGATGTGAATACCTCACTTGAAAATGCGTACGTATCTGCCATTAAGGGCATCAGCAACATGCCATCGCCTTTTGTAAAATACGTCTGCACAATATGGAATCTGGAATTTGAAGACGCAGAAATTCCGGAATAACCGTCATCACCATAAGATGACAATGCCTCCGGCGCCCCGCCAATTCTACCGGCGGGACGCCTTACAGATAATATAAGACAAAAAAAATAAACATAGACATCCATAATATGAATTTCAATTTCTTATCAAGACTATCCGTCGCAGCCATTGTTGCCGTTCCGCTGTTTGCGGCATGCTCCGATGACGAGACAACAGAACAGCAGGAAGAACAAAACAACGGACTGGGCGAGCTCGTCACAAGTAACGGGGCTTTCGGAAAAGCCAACGACGTATTCAGCGCCGAAGAGTGGTATCCCGGAGGTGAACTCGGCACCACCACGAAGGCAAGCTATTCGGCAGCAGCACCAGCAGTTACTGCCGTAGCCGGCATGGAAGAAAGCTTCAACAAAGGAGAAGATTTCTTCGAGCATCTGTACACTATAACGGAGAATCCACGCAAAGGTCTCGGTCCGGCGTGGGTAAGGAACAGTTGCATACACTGTCATCCGAGTTACGGACACGGCAAAAGGCAAGACCAATACCGCGCCGGAACAGTGGGCAACGGCTATCTTCTCGTTGTTTATCACCCCAATGCCGGCGTAGACAGAAACGGAAAGGCATTTGCTGCAAACTCCTACGTTACCGAGGTAACCGGCATGCCGCAGACCGTAGCAATGAGACCGTTCAAGGCACCAATCGACGAGAACGAGATAAACATCGAATGGAAGACCGTAGAGAGCATGCCGAGCGGCATCCCCATGAGCTTTGCCGACGGTGAGAGCTATTCGCTGATATATCCCGAAGTAACCATCCCGGAATACGCCTTCAACACAAATCCACGTCCCAACGACTACGAAGTGCGTCTTGAGTCTACCATCGGTATTTACGGAAGCGGTCTGCTCGATGCCATAGACGCTGACGACATGAAAGAGGAGTACAAGAAACAGGCTTCCTACGGCGTTGCACTCAATCCCGGTATATGGGACACAGCCAACAACGACTGGGCTGCCTCGGCATGGTATACTCTCGCCGACGGTCAGAAGAAAATAAAGAAGTTCACCTACGCCATGACACGTGCGTCACTGCAGGACGGTGCAGGTGCCAACGCCATCTGGAACATTACAAACGTGACACGCTCTGACCGCCACTACTTCTACACCACAAAGGCATGGGCAAAAGCCATGTCGGAAGACCCTGAAGTGATAGATTACATAAGCCGCCACGGCAACGACAAGACATCGGTGCTCTATCCCTATTACTCCGAAACGCTTGAAGGCATAGCCGAAAACGTGAATACTCTGCTCGGGCTGAACAGCGCTGCAGACAAGACCACGTTCGAAAAGGCTTTCGTGAACGGCGCTCCCTACAACGGAGAAGACGAAATGAGCGACAAAGACTACTACGATTTCATGGTATGGCATCGCGGACTGGCTGTTCCCGCAGCAAGAGACCTCGACAAGGAGGATGTCAAGCGTGGCAAGACACTTTTCAAGGAGATGGGTTGCGCCACATGCCACCGTCCATCATGGACCACACGCGACGACAACTATTGGGTGGACAACTGCATAAAGTCATACGCAGCATCTGTAGGAATGGACGCATCAAACTCTCTGCCACGCTTTGCGAACCAGACAATATGGCCATACACAGACCTTGTACAGCACAGGCTGTTCATGGCAAACGACATACGCACGGGCTGGTGTCGCACCACACCGCTGTGGGGACGCGGTCTCTCCATGCGTCTCACCGGTGCGAGCGACCGACTGCACGACTGCAGGGCACGCACTGTAATAGAGGCAATCATGTGGCACGGCTATTCGAAAGAGAGCGACGCATATCCCACTGTAGTGAAATTCTACAATCTGCCCAAGAGCGACCGCGATGCTGTGGTTGCCTTCATCGAAGCTATCTGATTTGAACCCAAATGACCTATTTGGACTGAACACCACAAAACCGACAGACAACAGTGAGAAATAAGTCATCAAAGAATATTCTCATAGCCCTGTACTTGCTTGTAACGGCAAGTATGGGGCTTGCCACTATCCTTGAAAAGAGTTTCGGCAGCGATTTCGCAAGCAATTACATCTACGGTGCTCCGTGGTTCTGCATCTTGTGGATGGCACTTTCTGTAGCCGCCATCCGCTGGATTATCATACGCCGTATGCGTCATTTCGGAACATTGCTCATTCATCTGTCGTTTGGTGTCATTCTTATCGGAGCATTCCTTTCATATGTCACTTCCTTCCGCGGCATTGTACATCTGCGCGAGGGCGAAATCACTACATCCTACCTTGCACAGAAAGGTGACGAGATAGTAGAAAAACCGCTGCCATTCAGCATCAAGATGGAACGCTTCGAGGTGAGCTATCACAAAGGCACCACTTCCGTTGCCGACTACACTACCATGTTCACCGTATGCGACGGAACACACAGTGAACATGCCGCAGTATCGATGAACAATATTTTTTCTTATAAAGGAATCCGGTTGTATCAGTCATCTTTCGACGAGGATATGAAAGGCAGCATCCTTGCTCTCAACTGCGACAGTTGGGGCATTCCTGTCACATATACAGGCTATTTCCTGCTCTTTGTGTCGCTCATTATAATGCTCATAGACCCCAGGGGCTCATTCAGAAAACTGCTTGCACACCCGCTTCTGCGGCGCGGAACAGCCGTTGCGGTTCTGCTTCTGTCGGCAACAGCCGTTTGCCGTGCAACCACCGTCCCGCCCAATGACGTTGCCGCTCATTTTGGCAAACTGCACATGCTCTACAAGGGCAGAATATGCCCCGTCCAGACCTTTGCCATCGATTTCACAAAAAAACTATACGGTAAATCTTCATACAAGGGTTATTCTGCCGAACAGGTGCTCATGGGGTTTCTGTTCCATGGAAACGAATGGAGCGGCGAACAAATAATAAAGGTGAAGAACGGAGCACTGCGGCAACAGTTGCAACTGCCGGAATACTGTTCGCCCGGTTTCTTCTTCAATGCCTCAATGGGGGGATATATACTTGGACCATACGTGAACGAATATCAGTCGGGGCAGAACGACGCCTTCCATCGCGACGTAAACGACATAGACGACCGCCTGATGCTCATTATGGAAGTACGTCACGGCAACATAATGAAACTCTTTCCCTGTGCCACAGGCAATGCAGTGTCGTGGTTTTCCGCCGGAGAGAAGATGCCTCCTGCAGCTTCCGGTAACAGCACAGAGATGTCATCGCTCCTTGCACAACTAAAAGCCGGCATCACCACCGGCAACTATGGCGACGCCGATGCTGCCATATCAGCTATTGCCCGCTATCAGGCTGAACATGCAGGCGGTTCGTTACCATCACCGCTACGCACCAAGGCCGAACACCTGTATAATCATATCCCGTTTGCCACGCTGCTGTTTATGTTTAATATTACTATGGGATTGCTGTCACTGTTCGTTGAAATGCGACTTATGATGAGGCGTAACGCAAGGAGGAATATCGCGGTATCATGGATGGTACCCGGCATGATGGTTCTATCAGTGGCAACACTTTCGCTCTGTTTGGCTTTGCGATGGATTATAGGAGGCACCATACCTATGTCCAACGGTTACGAGACCATGCTGTTTGTGGCGTGGAGCATCATGCTGCTGTCGCTCATTGCGTCAGCAAGGTTCCCCATATCGCTTTCTTTCGGATTTATAATGTCGGGCTTTTGTCTGCTTGTTTCACACATCAGTCAGATGAATCCGGATATCAGTCATGTTGTTCCCGTACTCAACTCTCCGTTGCTTGCCATCCACGTGTCTGTAATAATGATTTCTTTTGCATTGCTCTCGCTCACCTTTATATGCGGCATCACAGCACTTGCGCTTCACTTCGTTTCGCGTTTCAGGGATGGCGGTAGGACAAGTGACAGCAACGAGCATCTCGTCTTACTCCACGTTCTCAGCCGTCTGTTTCTATTCCCGGCACTTACCTGCCTCGGCATCGGCATTTTCGTAGGTGCTATATGGGCAAACATTTCGTGGGGACAATATTGGGGCTGGGATCCAAAAGAGGTATGGGCACTCATCACATTCATGCTTTACGCCATTGCCGTACATTCGGACACATTACCCATTCTGAAGCGTCCGCTGTGTTACCATACCTTCATAACAATAGTGTTTCTTGCAGTCATAATGACCTATTTCGGAGTCAATTACATTCTTGGTGGCATGCACTCCTACGCGTAGTGTACAGATATATTTATCAGAAAAGACACGTCACTCCACCATCGCTGTCAGCATAACGTCGAAGCAATTCACTCAGATATTCCGCATTTGCCAT
This sequence comes from uncultured Prevotella sp., assembly GCA_947072805.1. Classification (GTDB taxonomy): domain Bacteria; phylum Bacteroidota; class Bacteroidia; order Bacteroidales; family Bacteroidaceae; genus Prevotella. The sequence goes on along the minus strand of CAMTJK010000113.1, from coordinate 3,296 downwards.
TACATTATCCCTGTTGCCGTCGTATCCGTTGATAAGTACGAGCAGATGAGTTGTGGATAGCGTTATCTTGGTACGCTCGTTATCGCTGGTAGGCGTCCCCACTCCACCCTGTGCGTCTCTGTACACAGGCAGACCGGCTATGTTTATCATGCCCCTGCCTATTCCCTCATAGGGTTCTCCCTCGCGTCCTACGCCCAAAGTAAGCGTGTCGCCAACGAATTTGTCTGCATCGAAGCCACCTATGCTGTAACCAAAAGCGATGCTTGCAAGATTGATTAGATCGACAAGCGTATCTATTCTATACAGTTCCTTGCCTTGCAACATGCGACGGATGAGTGCCTCTGCAGCCGGACGGTATCGGCTCGGATCTTTTCCGCAAGCTTTATAGACCTGTCTTGTCGCCTCAATGGAAGGCATCTTCTTCAGCGTTTCGGTAGTAATCTCTCTGCGATAACGCTCGCCAAGGGCATCTATTTCATGCCACAGATGCTCCGAACACGGGCTGTTGGTGACATTAGCCTCAACGGCAGCTCCAACAAAGCAGGGACATACCGTTTCTATCTCATTTGATACAATGATTTTCATAAGTTCCTTTGTCCTTAATTCCTAATAAGTCTTTACAATTCAATCAGTTTCATCTATATGTATGCCATATTTCTATCGCTTCATCGAAAGCATAACAGGCTGTGTCGCGATGGTGCGGGAACATACATCATACCACACATTACATATTATTGCATACTGAAACACTGTTGGCTGCGGCTTTCTTCCGTCATGCAAGCATATTGAGGAACTCCTCCTCACTGACTATTCGTATGCCGAGCTTCTCTGCCTTTTGCAGTTTTGAGGGTCCCATGTTCTCGCCGGCAAGTATAAATGATGTCTTGGCGCTTATGGAACCTACGTTCTTGCCTCCGTTCTGCTCTATGATAGTCTTGTATTCTTCACGACTGTGCTGTTTGAATACGCCGCTAATTACTATTGAGAGCCCTTTCAGGCTGTCGCCAGCCACTGTCATCTGCTCCTCGGTAAGCTGCATTTGCAGTCCGTAGGAGCGCAGTCTTTCTATTATTTTGCGATTGATGGGGTTGGCAAAATAGCTCACCACACTGCCGGCTATCACATCACCGATACCCTCTATCTGCACAAGTTCATCGGCTGTGGCAGCGGCAAGGGCTTCCATCGTCTTGAAATGGCGTGCAAGCAATTTGGCGGAGGTCTCGCCGACAAAGCGTATTCCGAGTGCAAAGACCACACGTTCAAACGGTACCCGACAGGAGTCGGCAATGCCCTGCACAACCTTACGCGCCGACTTCTCGCGGTTTCCGTCTCCATTTATCATATCGACCGTTATCCTATATAGATCGGCAACATCGGCTATGATACCATGGCGATAATATTCGTCCACAGTTTCGGGACCAAGGCTGTCGATGTTCATAGCCTTTCGCGATATGAAATGCTCTATGCGTCCCTTTATCTGCGGCGGACAGCCGGCGTCGTTTGGACAATAATGGGCAGCTTCGCCCTCATATCTTACGAGGGGAGTGCCACACTCCGGACAGCAGTTTATAAATTTGACCGGCTCCGAACCGTCCTCACGGCTGTCCACATCTACTCCAACAATCTTGGGAATTATTTCACCGCCCTTTTCCACAAAAACATAGTCATGTTCATGAAGATCGAGCGAGCGTATGAAGTCTTCATTGTTCAGTGTTGCCCTCTTCACCGTAGTGCCTGCAAGCTGCACCGGTTCCATGTTGGCAACAGGCGTTATCTGTCCGGTACGTCCCACCTGGAATGTCACCTCCTTCAATCTTGTGCGCTCACGTTCCGCCTTAAACTTGTAGGCAATAGCCCAGCGCGGACTCTTTGCTGTATATCCGAGCGTGCGTTGCTGACGCAGCGAATTGACCTTCAACACTATACCATCGGTAGCTACCGGCAAGTGCCTGCGCTGTTCATCCCAATAGTCAATAAACTCATATATCTCTTCGAGCGTTCGGGCCTTACGCATACCTTCACTTATCTTGAATCCCCAGCGGCGCGCCGTCTCAAGATTCTCGTAGTGTCCATCGGCAGGCAGATTGTCACCGAGCAGATAATAAAGATAGGCATCAAGCTGGCGCTCTGCCACGACAGACGAATTTTGGCTTTTCAGCGTTCCACTGGCAGCATTACGGGGATTGGCAAATAGGGGTTCTTCGGCAGCTTCCCTTTCCATGTTAAGGCGTTCAAACACTTTCCAGGGCATTAGTATCTCGCCACGTATTTCGAACGATGATGGTGGCAACGGCATATCAGCATCCAGCCTACCGTCTACACCGGCATTCAGCACAAGTGGTATGGTGCGTATGGTCTTCACGTTTGCCGTTACGTCATCACCACGCACGCCGTCACCGCGGGTCACAGCTCTAACGAGCTTTCCGTCCTCGTATGTAAGACTGATGGAGAGACCATCATACTTCATCTCGCAACATATTTCAAACTCATCGCCTCCAAGTCCCTTCTTCACCGAGTTATAGAAATCGGCAACTTCCTGCTTATTATACGTATTGGCAAGCGAAAGCATAGGATAACGGTGCTCTACTTGTATGAAGTCCTGGCTTATGTCGCTGCCCACTCGCTGTGTCGGCGAGTTAGCATCTGCCATCTCGGGATGACGTTGTTCCAACTCCTGAAGTTCGCGCATGAGCATATCAAACTCCATATCGGTTATTTCCGGAGTGTTAAGCACATAATACTTGTAGTTATGCTCGTGAAGTTGCTTTCTCAACTGCAGTATTCTTTCCTGTTCTTCCATCGTTTCTTGTGTTAAAAACTGTCGGTATGAAGCCTCACTACGCATTTGTAAGGTACCTACCGGCATGCAAATTTAAATAAAAAGCATGGGAATCCGATGATTTATGCCAAAAAGGTCATCAGATTTCAAATTAGATTCGTCTGTAGATTCGTCTGTCTGTATGTCGGATTGCAACTGCTTCAGCGAAGGCATAGCGGGCTATGTCGGAATGAAGCTGAAAGCAAGATGGTGTGAGGAGAAACTAAAATGACGTGAAAAGCAAATAGTGCATTCTCGGAAGAGACCTTGTCACGTTATAATGACCTTTGGGGGGCTTATATATAAAATCGGGAATGACATGCAATAGCATCCAACATATTGCAAGTAATAAACGGATTGATTTCACCATGGAACAGAATTTGCCGCAACAGACCAAGAAATCCACTTGTAAACACATCGGTAAAGTTTCATTAACAGTTTAGAAAAATCTTTACTTTAACGTGTGTTAATCGGCATC
>CAMTJK010000112.1 GCA_947072805.1 uncultured Prevotella sp. | reverse complement strand
CCGATTAACACACGTTAAAGTAAAGATTTTTCTAAACTGTTAATGAAACTTGAATAATGCTGTTTGGCTTTGCATTGGTCATAAGTCCGATGCAGGCAGACGAGGCCCACTTGAATCTAAAATATCGTTTAGGGCTTAAATCACATGAAATGATATGTATTTCAGATTTTATTATTACTTTTGCAACGTGATAAGGCTAATATCGCACATTGATACATAACAAGGGTTGTCCGCTTTGCATGATGTTTTGTGGGCTCCCTTTTTTACTTAAAGAAAGCCGATATGAAAAATGTTGTTTTAATGGCAGTGGCAATGCTCGTGGCAGTGGCTTGCGGACAGTCTTACGAGGAACAGAAGCGCCTCTCACGCAGCGAACGCCAAAGGCTGGCAAAGGAAAATGAGGCTGCACTGAAGATTGCCGTGATGCCAACGCTCGACTGTCTGCCCCTTTACGTGGCACGACAATACCACCTCTTCGATTCGCTTGGAGCCGATGTGAGACTGAAATTATATACTGCCCAGATGGATTGTGATACCGCTCTCGTAAACAAAAGGGTGGAGGGAGCTGTCACCGATATGGTGCGCGCTGCAAGAATGGAGACACTTGGCACTCCGCTTGTGTACATAACCACAACAAACGCATACTGGCAACTTATAACGAACCGCATTGCCCGCATAAAGGAGCTGAAACAGTTGAACGACAAAATGATAGCCATGACACGCTATTCGGTGACAGATATGCTTGCCGACCACGCCGTGGACAGCGCAAGGCTGATTTCCGAGATGGTGTTCAGAATACAGGTCAATGATGTGGATGTGAGATTGAGAATGTTGCAGAACAACGAGATGGATGCCGTACTGCTCACCGAACCGCAGGCCACGGTGGCGAGAATGCAGAAGAATCCGGTGCTTATGGACTCGCGAAAGGTTGGTATGAAAATGGGAGTGATTGCAGCAAGACAAGAGGCAAGGAACGATACGGCACGGCAGAAGCAGTGGAACGTGCTGTTGAAGGCATATAACATGGCGTGCGACTCGATAAACAAGCACGGGCTGAAACATTACAGCCAGCTCATAAGCCAGTACTGCAAGGTGAATGCCGCAGTTGTTAATGCCTTACCTGCTGACTTGAAGTTTGCCCATGCCATGCCTCCGCGAAAGGAAGATATGGAAAGGGCGGCTGAATGGTTGGCTAAGAAAGTGGATAGCGATGAAATCAAATAAAGAACTCGACGACGTATTTTCGTCACTTGACGACTACAAACTCAGTGCGGCAATGGACGGCCTTGAAACCTTCGGCTGCAAGTATCCCAATTATCATGTCTCCTCGCGCCTAATGCCTATACGCAACGACTATGAGCGCATGAGCGAATACTGGGCGAAAGGCTGCGACGACCCGCAACGAGAGAGTATTTATGCCACGTTGATAAAACGCACATATCGTCTGACTGCCGATATATATTGCCAATGGGCGTTTACGGATTCGGGATATATGTCAGACCTGCAGCGGAAGACGTCAAGAAAAGACAGTGAACTGTCTGTGTCTACCCTGAAGAGTTCGCTGGAGGCTTTTGTAGTTGATGTGGCGATGCTCGAACTCGAGAACAGCGCGAAAAGGAAGGAACGCAGGAAGGAAATATATGCCGCGCACCATCAGTTGCTGTGTGACATCTTCGACGCCATAGTAACCTCATTACAGTGGGGAGAGGCTTACTATGAAACTTTTAAGGATATACTTCTTTCACCTACAGTGGATGGCAACGACCGTCAGGTCATTGTCTCGGCACTGATGTTGAGCACGATGAATATGTTTGATGAGTGCAAGTTCCGACTACTCATAGATATTTACCGCTGCAGCAGTGATGAGCGTATCAGGCAGAGAGCGCTCGTAGGATGGGTGCTTTCTCTGCACGCTTGCTATGCGGAAGTATTTCCGGAGGTGAGAGAAATAGTGGAGGACTTGCTTGACGACAGCGGCGTGTGCAACGAGCTTATGGAGCTTCAGATACAGATGCTGTATTGCATGAAAGCCGGTAGCGATAACAGAAAGATCCAGACGGAAATAATACCAGACATACTTAAACACAATAATCTTAACATAACACCCAACGGAATAGAGGAGATTCAGGAAGATGCAATGCAGGACATTCTTGACCCGGAGGCCTCCGAACGCAAGATGGAAAAGCTGGAGGAGAGTTTCCGTAAAATGATGGACATGCAGAAAGCCGGTTCTGATATATATTTCGGAGGTTTCTCGCACATGAAAGGTTTCCCTTTCTTCTCGACATTGTGTAATTGGTTTGTGCCTTTCTACCCCGAACATCCGGAGATAAGTCCTGTTTATGACGAATTCGGAAAGACGGGGATGCTTGATGCCATTCTTGGCAAAGCACCATTCTGTAACAGTGACAAGTATTCGCTGGTGATTACGTTCAGAAAAGTCTACGACAGCATGCCGCCCAATATGCGTGAGATGATTGGCAACGGAGAAGCGACAGGCATGATGGGACTTGCCGGTGAGGAAACGGATACTCCGGCGTACATAAGACGTACGTATCTCTATGACATATACAGATTCTTCAAACTCTTCCGATGGAACAACCTGTTCCATGACCCGTTCAACATACGACAGGGTACGGCATCACGCCCTTCATTCCTTTTTCTTGCCGACAGAACATTCTGTGCAACGCAGATAGAAAAGGGATTCTGTGAGATTGCGGCGTTTATGGTAAAGCACAAAATGCCGGTTGAGGCGGCTGAGTTGCTTGCCAACTGTTCGAAATCGCACGACTATCGCTTCTATATTATTGCCGGCGATATTCTTATGCGACATACTGACGCTTTTGCCCTTTCGAACTTAAAAAGTCTTACGGCGTCAGAGTGCTATAAATGTGCACTGTCGTTGAAGCCGGACGACAAGAGAGCTCTTCACGGTTACGCAAGGGCTACATTCCGTGATTGGAACTATTATGAGGCGTGTAAAACCTACAGCACTCTTGTGGAGCTTGATCCGGACAACAGAACTTATCTTCTGGGGTACAGTATATGCCTGACCAACAGCATGCGTTACGAGGAAGCGCAGAAAGTGCTGTACAGACTGCACTATGAGAATCCTGATGACGTTGATGTATGCCGTGTACTTGCCCGTGCGCTGACAGGTGCCGGAAAGTACGACAATGCGGAACGTATATACGGGAAACTTCGTGACAATGGTAATGTGACCGAAGCCGATATACTAAACGAAGGTTATTGCGCTTGGTTTTCGGGTAGGATAACTGATGCCGTTGCCCTTTTCGTAGATTATTTGCGTCGCAAATGTCCTGATGCCCATCTTGCGCAATACCGTGAGATGGCGGAATCGGAAATAATGGAGAAAGAGGAGTGGCTGTTCTTCACATCTCACGGCATAAGTGAAACGGAAAAGCATCTTATGGTGGATTATATTCTCTCACACATCATAAAACATTAGGGTGCTGTAAGGTCGTGCATGCCTTGCATATCACCCTTTCTGTCTGCCTCTGATTAAAGTGCTATCATGTAGATATCACAGAAATGGCGTGAGCAGGTGGGCAAACCAGCCGACAAATTTCTGCCACGGCGTTCTGAAATTATCCCAGGACTGTTCCGTCAGATAGAAACTCTTGGTCTTATCATTATCGAACATCATGTCGAGTTCGGCGGTGGTGTGGCGGTCTATGATTACAGCGTTCTCCTCGTAGTCCCAACTAAGGCTGCGCGCATTAAGATTGGCGCTGCCTACGGTGCAGAATCTTCCATCAACCATTATAATCTTGGAATGATGGAATCCCGGTTGGTACAGCCATACATCCACCCCCTTCTTCATCAGTTTGTGTACGTTGTAGAAAACGCAATCGGGTGTTAATGGAATGTCACTCTTTGCAGATACCATTATCTCAACCTTTACGCCCCTCTTAACCGCATTTTTCAGACATTTCTTCAGTCGGCGGTTGAGAGTGAGGTAGGGGTTTATAAGCTTAATGGAATCTTGGGCGCAGTTGATTGCGTTCTCATAAAAGGTTCTGATAATCTTGTTTGTGGTGTGCGGCTCTCGGTTGATTATCCCTATTGTCTTGCTGCCGGCAGTAGCTGTAGTGTCGGAGGCGAGGCCCTCGAAGTTCTTTGGAAAATAAGCGTTGAAGTATTTCTGCTCCCAAAGGTCTTCGCCGGTTACTTTCTGCCACATCCTTATGAATATCATCTGTAGCTGATTTACGGCTCCTCCCTCTATGCGACAGTGCATGTCGCGCCATTCCCCGACCTCTTCGGTACCGTTTATGTAATAGTCAGCCACATTCATGCCGCCGGTATATGCTATGCTTCCGTCTATTACAACTATCTTGCGGTGGTCTCTGTGGAATACGTGATTGACCCACGGAAAGCGTATGGGGTCGAACTCGTATATCTCTATTCCATCTTCGCGAAGTTTCAGTATGTGCTTTTTCAGCAACGGACGGTTGTTGGAGTCGTTCCCGAATCCGTCGAATAAAGCCCTTACTTTCACTCCCTCCTTGGCTTTCTCTCTTAGGAGCTTGAAAAGTTCTGACGCTATTGAGTCGTTTCGGAAATTGAAGTATTCGAGGTGGATGCTGTTCTCTGCTTGTCGGACAGCTTTGAAGAGATCCTCAAACTTGTCATGACCGTTTGTGAGAAGTGTTACTTTATTGTTGTGTGTGAACGTCACTCCGTTCTCTTCAAGTATATGTGAAATAATAGAATCGCTTGTCTGCGCCATGACGTTGGTAGCCAATAGCAGACAGGCGATGAATGTCAGTCGTTTCATTTATATTTTGCGGTGTTTCATTCTATATTCCAGAGGTGAAATGCCGTATTTCTCCTTGAATATTGCGATAAAGTTCTCTGCTGTCATAAATCCGAGATTGATGGCGAGCTCGCTCATATTGATGGCAGTTCGCTCCAGGAGTGTGCATGAGTGCTTGAGCCTTATCTCTCTTATCAGTTCGGCAGGAGTCTTGGATGTCACACTCCTCACCTTTCTGAAGAACGGTACGCGTCCCATGCCCATTACGGCAGCCATTTCTTCGATGTTTATCTGTCCGCGGCTCATGTTCTGTAAGACATACTGTTCAATGTTCCTCATGAGTTGCTGATCCATCGTGCTGTTCATGGAATAGTCGCCTATGGTTTCGCCGTTCATGTAAAGGTCGAGATAGTTGTTTGTATGCTCTTCCTTGTTATCTTCGTCTGCGTTGCCGTTAGTATCTTCTTGTGCTGTTGTGGAGATATCGCAGCTGTCGCCGTTATCTGTTATCGCGTTTTCGCCATCTATGTCATTAGTCTCATAATCTTCTGTAACGGTGGCGGTTGTCATGCTTGAGTTGAAACCTTCCAGCATACGTGTTTCCTTGCCCTCTATAATGTCGCTGAAGGCCTCGTCGGGTGCCAGTCCGAGCAGCCTGTTGAATCTTATTATGGCGTCCTGCATATTGAAAGGCTTTGCGAGATAGTCGTCGGCAGAGAGTGTGATGTTCTGTTCCTGCATGTCTGCCTCGCTGAGTACTCCGTCTGTCATGAGAACGAACTTCGTCTTCTGCATGGTCTCGTTCATCTTCAGACGGTTGCAAAGTTCGCTTCCGGATATTTCCGGCATATCCTGTTTGCATACTATTATGTCGGCGTTCAGTACATCGGCATCCTTTATTGCTGTGCTTACATTGTTGTAGGCGTGTATGTCGTATATGTCTTTGAGGTGTGCCATTATGAATTTCAGGAAGTCATCATTGTCGTCAATGATAGCTACCACGTAGTTTTTCGTCACGAGGTCGGTGCGTCTCATTCTGACTTCTGCCGTTATTCCGTCTCCGTCAGGCGCTTCGAGGCTTACCATGCCGTTGTCGTTAAGCTGCAGTCGGTTGGTAGCAGATGTTCCCGCTTTTGTCTCCGGATTTTCGAGTGTCATCTGCATTTCAGATATCCTTGTTATTATTTGCAGCATTTGGAAGTGCAGTGAGTTTATTTGTTCCTTGCCTTCCACCGAGGTTATCTTTTCAGAAAGGTTGCCGATGATGGATGTCATGCGTGCCATGGGTTGCCTTAGGTCATCGCTGGTAGCCTTTATCTCTTCCCTTTGCACCATCAGTTCCTGTATTACGGCTTTCTTCTTTGACCACAGGTATGATACTTTCCTTATTCCGAACAGCCATACATATATTATTATAGCAGCTATTGCTACATATATAAATACCATCCACCATGACAGCCACCATGGTCGCAGTATGGTTATTTCAAGAGTTCTTTCCTGATTGCTTATGGCGCCGTCGGCGCTTATAGCCTTTACGTGAAGGGTGTATGTGCCGCTGGCAAGGTTATTGAATGTCACGCTGTGTGTCAGTGCGTCACCGTTTTGCCAGTTGTCATCCCGTCCTTCAAGCCAATACATGAATTGCAGTCTTTCGCTTTGGTTGTAGTTGCCGGCAGCAAATTTTATGGTGAAGGTGTTCTGGTTGTTATCAAGTTCTATTCTGCTGCTTTCATTAAGCGCTTGCGGAAGTGGAACCCTTCCGTCATACTCGTGTCCTATGAGCACCTCTTCTGTGCCAAAGCAGAGTTGGGTCAGCATTACCCTTGGCAGCGATTCTCTGTCTTCGTTGTTATGGTGTAATATCCAGTTTATTCCATATAGTCCTCCCATTATCACGTTGCCGTCGTTTCTTGTGAGGATGGCTCCTTGGTTGAACTCGTTGCTTTGCAGTCCGTCAGAGGTGTTATAGTTGTACAGACCGTAGTTGAAAGTTCCGCTTTCGTGTATTCTTTGCACTACCACACGGCTTACTCCGTTGCTTGTGGTTATCCAAATGTTGTGATATCTGTCTTCTGTCAGTCCGCATATACAGTTGTTGCATAATCCCTGTTTCTCGGTGAGATAGTTGAGGTCGTCGGTTTCCATGTTAAGTATGTTCACACCCTCCCTTGTACCTATCCATATCAGTCCTCTCGAATCTTCGTGTATCTGTGTTATGTAGTTGTTGGTAAATCGTTTGAGGTTTGTCTTGTTTCCTGTGAGCACTGTCCTTTCAGTGGTGGATAGGTTCATTATTATGAGCCCTTCTCCAGTGCCGATGTAGAGGTTGTTGCCTTTGCCGTAGAAAAGAGTAGTGATGCTGTTTGTTGATAGTTTTCCATTTTCCTTGGTATATGTGGAAAATGTGTTCATTCTCGGGTTGAACACCTGCAGTCCTCCGTTGGTGGCAATCCAGAGGTTTCCGGTTTTGTCGGTGCACAGGTCGTTTATATTGTCGTTTATCAGTGTCCTCATGCTGTCGCGTACAGCAGAGTAGAATTGTACGTTGCCATCCTTTATGCGTGTCAGTCCGTTGCGTTTCGAGCCTACCCACAGGCTTCCGTCCGGTGTAGCAGCCATTGCCGACACCTTTTTGCTGGCGAGCGGACCGTCGTAGTCTATTATTCCGTTGTCACTTGTTCCGAACCACACCTTGCCGTTGTTGTCTTGAGTTATGGCGGTGACGTCACCATAGAGAGCCGATTCAAACTTGTATATGTTGTTGCCGCTGAAAGCCACTCCGGATTTCTCTGTTCCTACCCACAGCAGGTCGGTATCGTCCACGTAGACGCTTTGTATTTCTATGGCTTCGTTGCTTTGCCGTTGCCTGTCGTTTATGCCGTATGGCTGTACGGTTTCTATCTGCCTCGTGTTCACGTTCATTCTCAACAGTCCGGCCCAGTCGGTGGCAACCCATATGTTCCCGTTTCGGTCGCCTCCCATGTCATTTACGTTTCTGTCTACACCTACTCCTGTCAGTCCGAGGTTATCACCGAAAGTAGTATCCCACGTGTTTGCTTTTTTATTGTACACCATCAGCGTTCCCTGTCCGTACAGCCATATGTTGTCCATTTGGTCGGCGAATGCTTTCAGTGTGTTGGTGTTTCTCAATTTCAGTTTTGCCACGTAGTCTGTTTGCCATACCGTTTGCTGTTGCCGGCTTACATCGCAACACACAATCCTTCCGTCGCGGTATACTATTACTGCTCCGTCCCTGCAGTCGGTGATGTGGCATATTTCCCCTTCGGGCACACCGTGGGCGTCGTTGGTATATCCGAATTCGTAGAGCAGTTGCTGTTGCATATTGTATACCATCACACCCTTTTTAGGTATTGACACCCACAGGTTCTTGTGTCTGTCTATGAATACGTTGTTTGGCTTGCCGTTGATACCCATTTTCCCGAAAGCCTGTTTCATGTCACATTCAAAGCTTTCCGTTTGCGGATGGTATATGCACAATCCTGCCGCCGTATGTATCCAGAGGTTGCCGTCAAGTGATTCGGCTATGCTTATTATGTAGCTGTCCGGCAGTGACGAACCGTCCTGCGAGTTGCTTTGAAAGTTCTTGAAGTTGTAGCCGTCGTAACGGTATAGTCCGGCAGGGGTGCCGAACCACATAAATCCTCTCGAGTCTTTCGTTATACAGTTTATTTGGCTGCTGTTCAGTCCGTTTCTGGCGTCAAGGGTCTTGAACAGATAATCTCCTGCGGCTGTCAGTGGTATAATGAGCAGAAGAATGGCGAGTATTAGTCTTGATTTTTTCATTGGTTTTCCCGTTATCATTATATCATGCACGAGTAGTGGTCTACCACTCCGAGCAGATGGTCTTCGCGGTCCACCACGAGCACGGTATGTATCTTGTATCTGTTCATGATGCCTTGTATCTCTGATATTTTTGTCTGCAGCGATACCGTTTTCGGGTTTGTTGTCATGATGTCGTCCACTGTTCGGTCGAAGAATTTTGCCTGCCATTTTTCCATAGCCCTTCTTATGTCTCCGTCGGTAATGAGTCCGCACACCCTGTTGTCTTTCATTGCTACCCCGAGTCCCAGTTTTCCTTTGCTTACCAGTATTATAGCCTCTCCGAGGTGCATTTCGGGTGATATTATGGGCAGGTCTTCTGTTCTCATTACGTCCTGTGCTGTTGTCAGCAGTCGTTTTCCCAGTTCTCCTCCAGGGTGGAACTGTGCGAAGTCTTTTGGTTGGAAGTTACGCTTTTCCATGAGTGCCACAGCCAGCGCGTCTCCCATGGCAAGCATTGCCGTTGTGCTGCTGGTGGGTGCGAGGTTTAGTGGGCAGGCTTCTTTTTTCACGCTCACGTTAAGGTGGCATGTGGAATATTTTGCGAGCAGCGACTGTGGGTTGCCGCTCATACCTATTATCGGTATTTCAGCGTGCAGCACCATGGGGATGAATCGCAGCAGTTCGTCTGTCTGTCCGGAGTTTGATATTGCCAGTACAACATCGTCGCGTGTCATCACTCCGAGGTCTCCGTGGAATACGTCAAGTGGATTGATGAAGAACGACGGCGTTCCTGTGCTCGACAGCGTTGCTGCAATCTTTGCTCCTATGTGCCCGCTTTTGCCCACTCCTGTTATTATAACCTTGCCGTGACATCTGTATATCAGTTCCACAGCCCTGTCAAGGTTTTCGTCCATTTTTGGAATGAGGTCGAGCAGTGCTTCCGCCTCGTCTTTTATACATTGTATTGCGTATTCTCTTGTTGTCATGGCAGATATTCTTTTGTTGCTTGTTTTCTTGTTCCCTTTTGATGATTCTTACAGCAGCCCTTCTATTATCCTTTCCAGCTTGTCCAGCTCCAGCATGTTGGCGGCGTCGCTCAGTCCTTTGTCGGGGTCCGGATGTACTTCAAAGAACCATCCGTTGGCTCCGAAAGCTTTTGCAGCCATAGCCATTGCCGGTACAAATCTTCTGTCGCCACCTGTCTTTCCGTTGGCGCCTCCCGGTCGTTGCACGCTGTGAGTGCAGTCCATTATTACCGTTTCCGTTATTTCCCTCATGTCGCAGATGTTTCTGAAGTCCACAACGAGGTTGTTGTATCCGTACATGTTTCCTCTTTCCGTGAGCCATATCTCTTTTGCTCCGGCATCTTTAGCCTTTTCCACAGGGTATCTCATGTCCTGTCCGCTCAGAAACTGTGCTTTTTTTATGTTCACCGTCCGTCCTGTTGCAGCCGCTGCCACAAGAAGGTCAGTCTGTCGGCACAAGAAAGCCGGTATCTGCAGTACGTCAGCCACTGTAGCCGTTTCTTTTGCCTGCCAGCTTTCGTGTATGTCGGTAAGTATTTTCAGACCGTATTTTTTTTTCACGTCGTCCAGCATCTGCAGTCCTTTTTCCATTCCGGGTCCTCGGAATGACGATATCGATGTGCGATTGGCTTTGTCGAACGAGGCCTTGAATATTATGTCGGTGCCCAGTTTCCTGTTTATTTCCACTATCTTTTGAGCTATGATATCGAGTAATTCCGCCGATTCAATGACGCATGGTCCGGCTATGAATGTATTCTTCATATTATATAATATATATGTGTTATAACCTTGCAAAGGTAGTTATTTTTCATCTAATCATCCAATAAATAAGGAAAAAATAAGCTAAATGCCCGATAGCAACCATAATAATTATCAGTTTATTATCTTGCGCCGGTATAATGAACGATGTCCTCTAAAAATATTATAGTTTTCATCCCATTGGTGTAAAAATGGTTTTATATCTGTTTGTGTTAAGTTTCTGATGCACGGTTTGTAGTAAAATGCTATCATTATAGTTTCATTAACATTTTAGAAAAATCTTTACTTTAACGTGTGTTA
>CAMTJK010000111.1 GCA_947072805.1 uncultured Prevotella sp. | reverse complement strand
TTAAATTCGACCAAATATCTTTACAAATTAACTTTCATTAAGTGCAGTTACGCGAACGGATAACTGCACATCTTCCGCCAGACTTACATCTTCCTACATTGTTCTGTAGACTGTCGTATCAGATATTCATCATCTTATGCCGGTCTAAAAGCGTGTTGTATGAGTTACCTCCGCAATAAAATAACACTATATTGTGGGCTACGTATTGTCATCTTCTCGTTTATTATTAGTATCTTTACGCCCGGAAATATAGCCCCGTATGCTTCATTACTCCAAACACGCTTCCCGCACGCCGGAAATATTGAAATAGTTGATTTAAATCAATAAAAGTATCAAAATTTTTAGTTATAAAATCAAAAAATAAGGTTATAAGACAGGATTTCGGCTTACCTTTGCCGCTGACTTAAAACACGTTTTTTTTACAATGAAGAGTATATTGGATAATCGCCAGGCCTTGAAAGACGAGGTCTATAAGATTGCGGAGGTTGCCGGATACCTTTGGCAAAACGGTTGGGCAGAGCGCAACGGAGGCAATATCACAGTGAACGTTACCGACCTTGTGGACGACGAGATACGCAGGATGCCTGCCATTAGTGAAGTAAAGCAGATAGGGGTGACTCTTCCCGAGCTGAAGGGTTGCTATTTCTACTGCAAGGGCACAGGAAAACGTATGCGCGACCTGGCACGCAAGCCGATGGACAACGGCTCGATAATCAGAATACTCGACGACTGCGCAAGCTACGTGATAGTAGCCGACAATGCGGTGATGCCAACAAGTGAGCTGCCGTCGCACCTCACGGTACATGCCAACCTCATAGGCAGCGGCTCGCCATACAAGGCCACCGTGCACACGCACCCCATAGAGCTCGTGGCAATGAGCCACAACAAGGCTTTCCTCGGTAAAGACGTGCTGACAAAGATATTGTGGTCGATGATTCCCGAAACAAAGGCTTTCTGCCCGTTAGGTCTCGGCATCGTGCCCTACACACTGCCGGGCTCGAACGAACTGGCTGATGCCACACTCAAAGAGCTGGAAGACTATGACGTGGTGATGTGGGAGAAGCACGGAGTGTTTGCAAAGGGACTGGACGTGATGGATGCGTTCGACCAGATTGACGTTCTCTCCAAGAGTGCGAAGATATACATCAACTCCAAGTGTATGGGCTTTGAGCCGGAGGGCATGAGCGATGCTCAAATGGCGGAAATGACAAAAGCCTTCAACTTGCCTAAATAAGAATTATAAAACAACTACTGACTACATATATAATCATTATTACTTACTATTTATAGTAAAAGGAAGCCTCCAAGCTGTGAAGCCGGAGGCTTTTTCTATGCCCGCCGGTGAAGCGGGCATGGAGAGGATTCTGAATTACTCTTTCACATAATATCTGCGTGAGGTGAGCACAATCGAGGTCGGACCCACGCCCGTGGTGCTATGGTTGATCAGCGTGCCGTTGGTGTCGTAGGTGTTCACGTATCCCGGAAGAGCATATCCTGCAAAGCCGGTGTCAGGATTTTTATCGTACGATGTTATATATACGTAACCGTTGTTGGGGTCGGCACAGATGGCAGATGCCGAGAACGGTTCTTCATTTAATTCGAGAGTGCTTATCTCGCCGCTCGCAATGTCGTAAACCTTATACGACGGAGTGGTGGTGGGATAAGTGTAGGGCGCATATATGATATATATCTTGTTGTTCGCAACAGACATGGCTGTAGCATCGAGCACGTAGCTCACCGTATTGCCCGAAATTTTTCTCACGCCGGCGCCTATCTGATTCCAGTTGGCATCGTATGTACCGTAGTCGAGCACGTAGATGTCGCTGCCCACAACGGCAATGAAGTTCGGGTTGGTTATCTTCTCGTCGGTAATGAGGCTCACGTTGCCGCTCGCTATGTCGATAACTCCGATTGACGGATGTTTGCCGTCGCCATAGCTGGAGTTGGCAACGTAGATATTGCCGTTGGCAACGGCTATTCCCTCCGGATACATGGCGCCGATATTGTTGGCATCGGGTGTTACAGCGTATGTGTGTGAGATGTTAAGCGTGGTGGTGTCGATGGCAGCTACATATCCGCCGTATGTCGTTACATACACATATCCGTTGGCGGCGGCTGCGTGACGGGGCTTCAAACCCTTGTCTTCGCCTATTTCATCTACAAGTCTTATCTGTTTGATGCTCTGTAGAGAGATGTTGTCCATCACCTCGACGGTGTTTTCGCCCGATACCATCACATAGAGCTTGCTGCCGTATACCACTCCGTCGTTGGCGGTGGAGCCGAGCTCTCTCTGGTTGGCTGCCTTGAATACATCCTCGTAAAGTTTCCATTCCGAAACGTCAAGATAGGTAAGGCTGCTCGAAATCTGGCTCTTCGTGTTGCCGGAGTTCACCACATAGATACCGTAGTTGGTGTAGAAGGTTCCGGGGTTGAATTCAGTGTCACCTTTTCCGTCCTGTTCCTTATCAATGAGTTTTTCTTCCTCATCGTCCGAACAAGATGTAAATGTCATCATGCCGGCCAGCAGGACGGCAAATGTCAATAAGTACTTTTTCATAATGCTTTTGTTTTTGTTATGTTGTTATGGTAAAAATGTTGTTTCTATATCTTGTATCCCAGTGAGAACATCCAGCTTCTGCCGGGCATGGGATAGTTTTTCACCACCTCGTAATGGCGGTCGAAGAGGTTCTTTACGTCAGCCCGCAGCTCCAGGGAATGGCGTCTGAAGTGGATGTTGCGGTATGCTGTGATGCCGAATTCGGCGTATCTTGCAAGTGCCGTACCCTTATAGTGCTCGTTGTTGGCATATCTCTGGCTTATGGCAGTGCCGTGGAACGACAGGTTTACCCACGGATTCTCATATCCCAGAGCCGCGCTGCCGCTGTGTTCCGGCGTGTAGGCCAGTTGGTTTTTGTAGTAGGGCGATTCCGTGTTGGTGCGGTTTTCCACTCGCTGGTAACTGTAATTGGCTGAAAAGCTCACGCTGTGGCGGCTTCTGCCAAACCTGTGGCGTGCTTCAAGCGAGGTGTCCACACCGCGTGCAAGCACCTTTCCCACATTTATGTTTGTCCATACGAACATGTTGAACGGCACTGCCACTATCTTGTCTTTCACGTGGTTGATGTATCCGTCGGCAGTAAGTTGCACGCTTGTTCCGCTGCCATAGGTTTGCCGCCAGGTAAGTCCCACGTTCCATTGGTCGGTAGATTCGGGCAACAGGGTGGTGCTGCCGTAGTGGAAGAAGTAAGATTCGTTGAATGTAGGGGCGCGGAAGATGTTTTTGTATGAAGCCCGCAGAAACAGATCGTGAGCCGGGAGAAGCTTGTAGGAAAGCGACACGGATGGCGAAAGGCGCCTCATGTTGCGTGCGCCCGGTCCGTCTTTGGCGTCGTTGAGATAGAGCGAGTATAGCAGTCGCGCCGTGGCGGTGAGCCTGGAGGTGCTGTATTTTGCGGTAGCCGACTGCAATATGGTGTGACGGAATGGACGTGTGTCGGTAGATAGGCTGCTTGTCAGGTTGTTGTAGGCGTAGTCTGCCGAATAGTCGAAAGCCCAGCCTGCCGCCGGAGTGTAGAGAATGCACGCCGAACCGTATGCCTCGCGCTGGAAATAGGTGGCATCGTTTACGCCGTTCTTGTAAAGTCCGTCGGTATATTCCGATTCGCTCCAGTTGTATTTGGCAAAACATTTCAGAGCAAGATGTTCGCCCTTTGTCGAGAGGAGCTGCAGTTGTCCGAAGGCGTTGCGGTCGTGCAGCTGTTCCTTGCTGAGGTTAGTGTAATATCGCACCTGCCCCGGCAGTTGTCTGTCGTTGTCGTAGTAGTAAGCCTTTCCGCTCAACCTGTTGCAGTCGTCAATGTTCCAGATGAAGTTCACTTCGCCGTGCCCTTGATTCATCATGCTGTTCGAGCGCTTTTCTGTCGAAGTGTATTTTCCGTTGCGTATTATATATTTGTAGTCATTTTCGGCATAGGTATATTCGGCAAGAGCCGAGAATGCGAACCTGTCGGAAATGTTCTGGGCGTAACGCACGAACGGTGAGGTGTAGCCGAACGAGCCGGCCTTGAGGCGTGCCGTGATGTGCGGCGCCGTATCGGCAGATGGTGGAGCAATGGTTTGTATGGATAGTGTGGCAACAGATGAGGCGTTGCGTGCCGGGATGAAGATGTCGTCGTTATCGCCGATGATGAGTGTAAGGTTGTCCACGTTGTCGAGCGAGTATCTTGCCACGTCTATTTCGCCGTTCTGACATTCGCTTAGCATCACGCCGTCGTAGTTTACGCCGGTATGTTCAGCCCCGAAGCCTCTCACCGAAATTGTTTTCAGTCCGCCGGCTCCTCCGTAGTCGCGCAGCGTGATGCCGGGCAGACGGTGAAGCGCGTCGGCTATGTCGGTAACTCCGAGTTGGGCGAACTGGTTGGCTGTGAGTGTGTGCAGCGGACTTGTGCTGCTCGTCTCGCGGTTCTTGCGCACGCTTACCACATCGACATTATCCAGCGTGTGTACCTTGCCGGATAGGCTGTCGTTCTGTGCCGTGATGCAGCAAACCGGTGCAACAAGGCACAAGGCGAGCATCATAGCCCTAACCTTGATGTTTGTCATCTCTGTCATAATCATTGTTATTCACCGGATTTTCCTCGACCCGGGGAACGTTTTTATAACACCGATGGCAGGTCTTCTGGCTTCGTTGTCTGTGCGGACGCCTTCCCTAAAAATGTCAGTGGCATATTGTCCGTACGCATAAAAGACAACTCACAGCAGCGGGACTGCTCAGGATTTTCACCTGATTCCCTTTTAATCACGGCTATGTGAACCGCTCGGTTGGTGCAAAGGTAGTACAAAAGTGCGAGACGGCAAAGCATTTTGCATAAAAAACGCGGATTGGCGTACGCAATGGCATACGGCAATCCGCGTTGATATGACCTTTTGGGCTTAGTCCATTATGCTAACGAGCGATTTGGGTTTAGATGAGTTGCGGCAGGAACGACGACAAGATGAGCACCACAATGCCTATGCAGAGCACGAAAATGGTGTTCTTGGAGCATCCCTTCCACTCTTTGAGAATTATTCCCCATACGTTCGAGAAGACCACATTGAGAGCCATGAGAATACAGAACGCGAGTGTGGTGAGTGTGGGTGATTCGGTGAGGAAGCCCTTGCCGAGCGACAGTCCGAAGAATTGGCTGTACCACAGTGCGCCGGCGAGAAGACAGAACAGTATGTTGTTCAGCCATACGCCGCCGTTTTGGTAGTCGCCCCACGTCTTGTTCTTTGTGTTCTGTGTAAAGCAATAGATGGCGTTGGTCACGAATCCGCCCATCGTTACGAGCATGGTGGCGGGAAGAGTGCGGAACATCGGATTGGTGGCATCGCCGAAGTTGATGTCTTTTCCGAATTCAAGTCCAACGTTGAAGCAGCCGCTCATGAAGCCGGCAAGCATTGCAATGACAAGTCCTTTGGGGAAGTTGAAATCTTTGACAGCCGATGTCTTATCCTCATCCGACAGCGAGGCGGCTTTCATGGAGCCTGCCACGCCGATGATGCCGATGCCCACGAGCGTCACTACGACACCGATGATTACCGACGAGGTGAGGGCGCTTATGGCATTCATCTCGGGGAAGAACGCATCGAGCAGCACCGGTCCCATGATGGTGCCCAGTCCGGCGCAGGTGCCGAGGGCAATAGACTGGCCGAGGGCTACACCGAGGTAGCGCATGGACAGGCCGAATGTCAGTCCGCCCACTCCCCACAACACTCCGAAGAGTATTGTCATCCAGATGCTGAAGTCGTTGCCTTCAGAAAACAGTTCGCAGAGGCTGTGTCCTTCGGGAACGGCGAGGAATGCGCCGAGAACGGGCAGTATGAGCCATGCAAACAAGCCCTGTACAATCCAGTACGATTCCCAGGACCATTCTTTTATCTTGTTGATAGGCACATAACAGCTCGACTGGCAGAAGGCTCCGACAGCTATTATTAAAAGTCCGATAAAGATTTCCATAGTTTTTTGTTATAAAAAGAAAGGCAAGGGGTTAATGGCTGTCGTGACAACCAGTAGCCTCTTACCTTATTATTATATTATAATATTATCTCTTGGAAATGACGTCTACAACATACTTGTCGATGTCGGCGATAAATTCCTGTCCAACGGGAACGTTGTTGCGTACGCAGAATTCGTCGTAGACAGCCTGCCAAGGCATTGCCTTCTGCTCTTCGATAAGGGCGAGCACCTTGTAGCCTTCACCTGCGAGTTCCAGCTTGGAGATGGTGTCGCGCGGTTCGAGCAGAGCGCGGAGCATGCACTTCTGTGCCGAGCGTGAGCCGATAACGTAAGCACCGATGCGGTTGATGGAGCCGTCGAAGAAGTCGAGTCCGTAGTGAACGCGCTCCAATGCGTTGGCACGCACAATCTCGAAGAAGAGTTCCTGTGTCGGGTCGTCCATAATGGTAACGTGGTCGGAGTCCCAGCGGATGGGGCGTGAAACGTGGAGCATGAGCTCTTTGAGGAAAGGCAGAACGGCAGAAACCTTGTCGGCTGGCGACTCTGTCGGGTGATAGTGACCGGTGTCGATGGTGAGAATCTTGTCGTTCTGTGCAGCGTAGGCTGTGTAGAAGTCGTGAGAACCTACTGTGAACGATTCCAGACCGATGCCGAACACCTTGCCCTCTATACAGTCTTTCATCATGGGCTGCTCCTTTTCGAATATCTCGTCGAGCGATTTCTTGAGCGTGTTGCGATAGAGAGCGTGGTTTACAGACACGTCCTTGCATCCGTCGTGTACCCAGAGGTTCATGATACAGGGGTCGTTCTGTGCTTCGCCCATTGCGTTGGCGATGTCACGGCAACGCTTTGTGTGTTCAACCCAGAATTTGCGGATGCTTTCGTCGGGGTTGGCGAGCGAGAGGCTGCCTGATTTCGGGTGAGAGAAGCTTGAAGAGTTGAAGTCGAGCAGAGTGTTGTTCTCTTTTGCCCAGTCTATCCATGACTGGAAGTACTCCACTGTCACCTCGTCGCGGTCTACAACCTTGCCTTTGAAGTCGCCGTATATCTCGTGGAGGTTGAGGCGGTGGTTGCCGGGAATGAGGCTCTTTGCCTTCAGTATGTCCTGGCGGAGCTCGTCAATGTTGCGTGCTGCTCCGGGGAAGTCGCCTGTAGACTGAATACCGCCGGACATTGCGCCTGCCTGTACCTCAAAACCCTTTACGTCGTCTGCCTGCCAGCAGTGCAGTGAGAGGTGGAAATCCTGGAGCTGTTTGAGCACAGCTTCTGTGTCTACACCAAGTTCTGCGTAGCGTTCCTTTGCTACCTCATAAGCTTTTTTTACTAATTCTTCTTTCATTTTTTTAGGTTTTTATTTTTGTTTTTTGATAGATTGTTTCTGTTTCTCAGTTGTTTTCATGCCTTGCGTGCGTCGGCGGCAGCCACTATTTCGAGGAATCTGTCGTAGGCCTTGTCCCAAACCTCCTTGTCGGCGGGTTCAAAGCGCTTCAGCTCGAGGCTGTTAGCTATTATGCGTCGCATGTCCCATATGTCGCTCACATCGCCGGCAGCCTTTGCCTGTAGCATTATGTTGCCTATGGCAGTGCCTTCCTGCGGTCCGGCGAGCACTTCAACGCCGAGCGCATTGGCTGTAAACTGGTTGAGATAGTTGTTGAGCGAGCCTCCGCCTATTATGTGGAGCACTTCGAGTGGGAACGAAGCCATTTCGCGCAGATAGCCGAACACCTGGCGGTAGCGCAGTGCGAGCGAGTCGAATATGCAACGGCATATTTCCGCATAGCCTTCGGGCACATGCTGGTTTGTCTCCTTACAGTAAGTCTGTATTGCTTCCACCATCGATGATGGGTTGGCAAAGGCAGTGTCGTCGGGATTGATGATGCTTCTGAAGGCGGGCTGCTTCATGGCTTCCGCCTGCAGTTCGGCGTGTGAGCGCGGTGCGTCGGTCCACTCCTTGCGGCAGCGTTCGTAGAGCCACATGCCGCATATGTTCTTGAGGAAGCGTGTAGTGCCCTCAATGCCGCCCTCGTTGGTAAAGTTGCGCTCGTAGCTCAGCTCGTTTATTATGGCATCTTTCGTCTCGATGCCCATCAGGCTCCATGTGCCGCTGCTGAGATATGCGAAGTTCTCGTTGCGTGCCGGTACGGCAGCCACGGCGCTTCCCGTGTCGTGTCCGGCTACGGCTATCACGGGCACGTCGCCCAGGCCTGTCATCTTCTGCACTTCTTCTGTGAGGCGTCCTATTTCGACAGCCGGATTGGTCATCGGTCCGAAGTTATTGCGTGTAAGTCCTACGCCGGCGAGCAGTTTCTCGTCGAGCTGCTTGGTCTTCGGGTCGAGCATCTGGCTTGTTGAGGCTATGGTATACTCGCACACCATCTTTCCCGTAAGCATATAGCTGAGCGCATCGGGCACGAAGAGTATCTTCTCGGCGTTTTCGAGAGCCGAGTCGCCGTTGCGTCGCATTGCATACAGCTGGAAGAGGGAGTTGAAGTTCATAAACTGTATACCCGTAATGTTGTAGACGCTCTTCTTGTCTACCTTTTTCTCGAAGAAGTCCTCCATCATGCCGAAGGTGTGAGGGTCGCGGTAGGCGAGCGGGTTGCGAAGCAGGGCTCCGTCCTTGCCCACACACACAAAGTCCACGCCCCATGTGTCGATGCCTATCGAGCAGATGGGTATGTTGCGCTGTGCCGCGGTCTTCAGTCCTTTTATTATTTCGTTGTAGAGGGCGTATATATCCCAATAGAAATGTCCTCCGGTTTCTATCAGGTTGTTGTCAAAACGTGTAAGCTCTTCAAGCTCGATGCGGTCACTGTCGAGCGTACCGATGATGGTTCTGCCGCTTGTTGCTCCGAGGTCAACAGCGAAGAAATACTTTTTACTCTCCATTTGTATGATTTGTTCGTTAGCAGTGTTTTGGTTTAATAGTATTTTTCTCTGTATGCAAAGATAGTATTTTATTAATGATTACGTACATTATTATTTGATTTTTAATCTAAAAGTTTTGATTTAGCCCGTGTAGGCAG
This sequence comes from uncultured Prevotella sp., assembly GCA_947072805.1. Lineage (GTDB taxonomy): Bacteria > Bacteroidota > Bacteroidia > Bacteroidales > Bacteroidaceae > Prevotella. The sequence continues at coordinate 1,645 of CAMTJK010000111.1, read as the reverse complement.
CCCGTGTCGGGATGATAACAACATGTGTGTTTTGAAAAGAAGTCTTTGTGTTCTGATGGTGCGGTGTGGTTCTGTTGTAACCGACAGGTGTAAAGACGCACGTTGTCAGCCTATGAAGAAACTTGCTATTTTGCCGAGAATGCGTATTTGAAGACAGCCCACAGGCGAATAGTTGTCTACCATAGGCACGCTCATCACCATGATGCAGTATGCCATCTTGCTGCCGAGAGGCAGACGTGTGAACGGTTTCTGCAAACGCTCTGTCAGATTATCCAGAGCCTTGATGTCGAGTTTGCCGAGGCAGGCCACAGCCATCAGTGACGAGAGCACCCAGTAGGGGATAGTGCGCCCGAAGTCGCAGCTGAGAACTGTGAGCAGGGGCATCATGAAAAGGCATTGTATCAGCAGTGTGTTGCCTGTTTCCGTCTCTGTGTGCAGGGCTGTCGCGTCCTTGCGGAACGATATGGTGTTGAGCCTCGACACTATGTAGTAGTTGCCCAAAAGCATCCAGAGCCAGAGCAGAATGCCGGCGGACAGTATGACGTACCTGTTTGCCGAAAAATATCCGAAGCAGTTTACGTTCAGATGGAACAGCATGGTGTCGAGAGTAGTCCACGACAACGACACTATTCCCTGCCCTATGTCGCTGCAGAGCTCGGACAGTGGGACGTTGCTTTCGGGATAGGCTCTGAAGACCTCGTACCACGACTGCCATATCACGTGGGGTATGGTGCTGCTGCCCTTGAACAGACACACCGAAGCCATGGTGAGCAGGGCTGGCAGAAAGGGCATAAAACGCCTTATCATGACTGAAATGCGTACAGAACCGCCCTCTTTACTCATGGCGGCGAAGCTGTATGTCATCAGAATGGGTATGGTAAAGAAGAATGCCGCTTCGTGGATGAGCAGAATAAGCGATGAGAGCACAACAAACAGAAGCAGATGGCGTGTGTTGTGTCCGGAAGAATACTTCCTGTAGCTCGAAAAGATGTAGTAGGCAATGAGCAGAAGCAGCATGTCCTTTCTGACCCACAGTTCCATAAAACCGTAAAAGAAGCAGCAGCCCAGCGGAAGTATGGCGTAGCTCCAGCCTTTTCTGCGGAACATGCGGCACACTACAATCAGCAGCCAGAGTGACGATACCACTGTGATGAGCAGTATTGCCGTCTTCACGTTATAGGGATGCAGTCTGTAAAGCTCCAGCAATAACTGTCCTGTCAGTCCGCGTCTCACAAAGCCGCCCTCGTAATTTATGAGCCAGTCGCTGATGCCCCAGCTGCGGTAGTGGCATACCACCATGTTGTACGTGACGCTGTGCATGATGGCTGTGACGGACATGATTATCCATATTGCCGCAAAAAGATATTTGGCCTTCCTGTCGCCGGTCTGCAAACATTCTGTTCCTGCCATGATGATGTCCGTTTTTTATAAGTAGAAATGGGGGATACATATTCCCCGTGCGTTGAAATATTGCTGCGGTAAGATGCCGGAGCCTTGCATGCAGATGCAAAGTTATATAAAAGTAAAGATAAATCCAAACAGACTATCAGAACTGTGCAGGCAGATGAGGCTCTGATTTCGTAATCGGAAGAGCGGTTTTCAAGAAGAAGATAATCGGCACGGGTTCGTAACTGCACTTAATGAA
>CAMTJK010000110.1 GCA_947072805.1 uncultured Prevotella sp. | reverse complement strand
GTTAAATTCGACCAAATATCTTTACAAATTAACTCTTATTAAGTGCAGTTACGAGGCTCGTTCCGTCACTCCGGCAACGAGATTACAGCGCGTATTTTCCATCATCCCGTCAAAATACTCGCAGAAATAATCCGCCATACAAAATAATTCAGTAACTTTGTCCTCTGTGTTCACGGCGATTATCGTGCGTAAAGCTTTGTAACCGAGCACTATAAAGTAGCCACAATCTTCGTCGATCAGCACATTGGCAGATACACTGCACTTCATCGAACGTCAAGTTACATAATAATTATGGATATATCTGAACTTTACGAGATTTTCAAGTCACACCCGGTGGTCACGACCGACAGCCGCGACTGCCCCGAAAACTCCATCTTCTTCGCACTGAAAGGACCGTCGTTCGACGGTAACAAGTTTGCTGCGGCAGCTCTCGACAAGGGATGCGCATACGCTGTGGTGGATAACCCCGACTATGCCGCCGATGCGCGCTGCATACTCACCGACAACTGTCTGAAAACCCTGCAGGCACTGGCACTGTATCACCGCCGACAGTTTGACATTCCGGTGATAGGAATAACGGGAACCAACGGAAAGACAACCACAAAAGAGCTCGTCTCGGCTGTGCTGGCAGAGAAATACAGAGTGCTCTTTACCGCAGGAAACTTCAATAACGACATAGGCGTGCCCAAGACGCTGCTGCGGCTCAATGCCGACTACGACATTGCCGTGGTGGAAATGGGCGCAAACCATCCCGGCGACATCAAGACGCTCGTGGAAATAGTGGAACCCGACTACGGACTGATAACCAACGTGGGACGCGCACACCTGCAGGGCTTCGGCTCTTTCGAGGGAGTGATGCGCACCAAGGGCGAGCTGTACGACTTTCTGCGCATGCGACGCGGCAGCACTACGTTCATCAATGCCGACAACGCACATCTTACCGCCATGGCAAAGGGACTGCCCGCTATGGTGACATACTCGCACGGGGGCGGCAGGACGGCTGACGTGACGGGCGAGGTGATAGACTGTGCGCCCATGCTGCGCTTCCACTGGCGTTACGGCAACGGCAATGAGGAACAGACAGCGTCGTGGCACGAGGTGAAGACGCAGCTGATAGGAGCCTACAACATCGACAACATGCTGGCTGCCATCACCGTCGGCACACATTTCGGAGTGACGGCGCAGGCTATATGCCACGCACTTGAGTCGTACAAGCCGAGCAACAACCGCTCGCAACTCACCATAACGCCCCATAACCACCTCGTGGTAGATGCTTACAATGCCAATCCCACGAGCATGGCAGCGGCTCTCGACAACTTCAGCCTCATGCAGGTGAGCCCAAAAATGGCTATAATAGGTGAGATGCGCGAGTTGGGAGACGTGAGCGATGAGGAGCACCGCAAGGTGGTGGCTATGCTCGAGCGTGCAGCCTTCGGCGAGGTGTGGCTTGTGGGCGATGCGTTCAGCAATATACCCTGCAGCTTCCGCAAGTTCCATAGTGTGGAGGAGGTGAAGGCAGAGCTGGACGTTCACAAGCCGTCGGACCGTTACATCCTTATAAAGGGCAGCAACGGCACACGCCTCTTTGAACTTGTAGACCTTTTGTAAGCAAAAATGGCGCACACCGCCGAACAGTATCGACGATGCCGCCATTCAAAAGCTGTTGTACATCCATACCAAATCGTCATCAGACTGTTATGAGCACATTGTCATCATAAAACTAATGACGATTTGGCTTTGTTTTTTTATATAAAGATTACTGCCGTTTCTTCTCCTTACGTTTCCTCGCGAGGCGCCTTATCCACAGATAGTAGCCGGTGAGCGGCAGCGTGGCACCTGTCACCACGGCAAGGAAAGTGAGTATGCGGGTGACTATGCCGCCCCAACTGCCCACATGCACCATATATACCGCGCCACGCACCTTGCCCGCCTTTGCCTGTTCGGCGTACGCTTCTGACGAGATGATGGGACCGCTGCCGGTGTCGAACGTGTAGTTGTCGGTGGCACGCAGGCTCATACGTCCTTTCGGCACCACGCCGGCAGAACCTTCCTGCAGCGTTATCTGCCTGTAGCCCGGATTGGTGGCGGCGAGAGTGTCGAGAACGAGTTGCCACTTGGCGTAGGGCGACTGCCATTCCGTGGCTGTGCTGTCCTTTGCCGTGCTGTCGGCTTCTGCCGTTATGCTGTCGCGCGCAGCCTTTTCTTTGATGGCGTTGGCGTTGGCAAGCTTGTTTCTGCCTTGCCTTCCGGAACGTCCGGAGCGGCGCTTTTCCACATCGGGACGGCTGTAGGCACCGGCGTTTGCGTAGGTATCGGCACCAGCATCCTGTTCTGCAGTATCGTCGTTGCGGTGAGAATGCCCGTCAGCCATACCATCCTCCACGTCGTGGTGACGGTGGCGCCATGCCCTTGTGCTGTCGCCGTCGGCATTTTCGCCCTCATGACGGTGCCGCCTGCCGCTGTAAGAGGCACTGTCGCCGTGTTCGCGGTAGCGGCGTCTGCCCTCGCCGTAAGCCTGTTCCTCGCCGTCGTCGTGGTGTCTGCCCCGGTAGCTTCCGGCATCAGCCGTTTCCTTGCTGTCGTTTCTGTCTTCTGTCATGATGTCGGCAGAGTGATGAGGGGAGGCAGCGGCTGTCGCCGGTCTGTCGTTATGATGATGTCTTGTGTCGGTTGAGTCTTTCTGTTGCCGACCGTCGTGCCGTCTGCCTTCCCTGTGTCCTTCACCCTGTTGTCCGTTACCTCTCTCTCCGTCAGCCCGTCCGCCGCCGTGACCGCCGCGGTTGCCGTGCCCGCCGTGCGTGGCATCAGCACTCGCCTCTACGCCGAACAGTCCGTAGAAGCCCGTGCGGTACCATCCGAACGACCATGTCAGTCCTGTCAGTGCGAGGGCGAGCAGGAATATGGCGGCGTATATGCCAGCCGAGACGTGCAGGTCGTACCAGAAGCGTGTCCATCCCTTGCTTACCGATATGCAGAGACGGTTTTTCAGCATCTTCCTGTTCTGCGGCCACCACACCACTATGCCGGTGAGCAGTATGAGCACGAGCACCAGCGTGCTTGTGCCCACGAGCCACTTGCCCGGCGACATGCCTCCGTCGGCACTTTGCGAAGCCCCCAGCAGCCAGCGGTGCAGGTGGAACATGGTGTCGAAGAAAGGCAGCCGTTCGTTCCTTCCGGTTATCTCGCCCGTGTAGGGGTTCACATATACCGATGCCCGGCGTGGTTTCGACAGACTTACCTGCCATGTGCGGTCGGCATCCGGCACTACCGTTATGCCCGTTGCCTCCACGCTGTCGGGCAATGCCTGCGCCACGAGGGTCATTATGCTGTCTACGGAGAGAGGCGTCCTGCCGTCAGGTTCCACGAAGTACAGTTCCCGGCGGCACATTTCGGTTATCTCCTTTTCGAATACGAGCGATGCACCCGAAAAGCATATCAGTGTGATGAAGATGCCGAAAGGCACCGACAGCCACAGATGAATCTCCTTGCAAATCTTTCTCATTTTACAAGTCAGTTAAGAACGCCTTACAAGTCAGTTGAGAACGCCGATGGCATTTATCTCTGTCGATGAGTCCACCACCAGTCCCTTTGTGGCTGCAGCAGTAGCAGGGTCTATGCGGTATATGGCAGGCTGTGAGCCGTCTGTGGTTACCACGCCGATGTAGGCATATCCGTTTTCCGTGTACGGTATTTTGCTGAACGAGGCGAGCACATCCTCTGCCGGCAGTCCGCTTACCGTCTTTAAGCTGCGTGTCTCGGCATCGAAGACGGCGAGACGAGTGGCGCCCGTGCCGTTGATGTTGAATCCCTTGGTGTACAGCTGCAGCAGGAAGCAGCTGCCTGTGATGTGCCAGCAGCGGTAGAGCGGAGCTCCGGCGAGAGCCTCGATGTTCACGTAGTAGTCGTTGTCAAACTCCTTTGCGCCGGCTTTTATGCGTACCACGCCCGAGGGCAGTGACGATTGCTGCCGTGCGTCGCTTGCCGTGCGCGAGTAGTTAGGAGAGAACACGTAGATGTCGCCGTTGTCGGCAGCCCATATTGTCTGGTAGTACTGTGAGCGCATGCGTCCGCAGGCGTAGCTTATCTTGTCGGTTTTGATGAGTGTCGGAGCCTCAAACCTGTCGTCGTTGTATATTGCCACCCATGCCTCGTCGGGTCGTTGTGTGCCCGATATGGTGCCTGCCGTCACTGCACCGCTGCCCGTGCCGCTGCTCGATGTGGCTATGAGGTCGGGGTAGAGAATCTTTCCGTAGTTTGTTTCCACTCCGTATGCACTCACGCCGAGCGGTATCACTGCCGTATATATTTTTCCGTTGGTCTCGAGCAGACCGGAGAACGTCACATATTCGCCCGTGCCGAGCACGTCTTCGGCGTTGATGACAGCCGATGAGGTTGTCTCTTTCACCACGTCGAGGTAAGTAAGTCCGATGCCTTTGGGCTTGCTGTTCACCCCTTCAGGTGCGGTCATGTCTACGGAGGCGGCGGTGATGATGCTGTTGCCGCAGATGCCGAAGGTGGTAAACCTGTTTTTGATTGTATATTCGAGGTCGCGCTTCACCACGTTGCCGTTGGCGTTGCGGCAGTACGACTCTGTGGTGCCCGATTCTCCCTGGTTGTATTGCAGGCGGTAGAGGTATTTGTCCTTATAAAACACCCATTCCGTGCCCGTGGCAGCCTCCAGTCCGTTGTTCTGCGTGGTCACTTCGCCCCCGTCTATACTTTCGGCGGTGAGTATATAGTTCACATCGCCGCTTCCGCTGCTTACTTTCGCCGACAGCACGTAGTTGCCCGGTGTGGTGAGTTCGGCGGGAGCCTCCTCGCCGGCGGTTTCGTCGTCGCTGCACGCAGTCAGTGCAAGTGTGGTGCAGAGCAGTGCCGCACCGATAAAGAGATGTTTTTCTGTCATGTTTAAATAGTTTTTGATTGTTGTATTCATTGTCATTGTTGTTGTTTTCATTGTCATTGTTATTGTTTACATGTAGGTGTATTACAGGTTTACGCGAACCTTTCCGTAGAAAGCCCGTCCTGCCTTCTGCAGACTGAAGTTGTCGTACAGCTTCTCGTCCGTGAAGTTGCGGCATTCCAGCGACACGTTATATCTGCCGTGCCTTATGCTGTATGTGAGAGTGATGTTGTGTGCAAACTGTTTCGGCACGATGTTCTTTGCCGAAGCGGCGCCGAGGTTTTCGGAATAAAGCGGAAAACTGTGCGCGTAGTAGTTGTCGTAAGTCACCGAGAGTGTGTTGCGCTTGTCGAAGAGGCCGGCAATGTTCACCGTAGCGTCCATGTTGGCATATTCGTAGGGCAGGTTGGGTATGCGTGCCTTGTATGTGGGGTTTGCCTGTTGGCTGCCTTCGCTTAGCGTCTTCACGTTGTCGCGCACGTCCATCCTTGTAAACGTGCCTCCCACGGAGAACAGTCTGCCGTAGCTGTAGCGTGCCGAAGCGTTCCATCCCGTGGTTTTCACCCTGCCGTGGTTCTGGTAGGAGGCATACTGCTTGTTGCCGCTGTATGTGCCTATGGTGCGCTGTATGTAGTCGCGGGTGTCGCGGTACACGTAGCCCACCTCCGCATATAGTCCGTGGCGTGCAAAGTGTGTGTCGTAGCTTATGCTTGCGTTTGCGTTGTGGCTTCTTTCCGGGCGCAGTGACATCGCGCTCAGTTCAAGACTCTCGTCGCCGAAGAGCTCGTCGTTGCTGGGCAGGCGGTAAGCCTTCTCGTACGACAGTTTCGCCTGCAGTGCGCCGACTATGAAGTACGTGCCTGCCACGCCGTAGCCCAGCGCGTCTGTAGATGTGCCCAGCCTCACATAGTCGCTCGTGCCGCTTTGCGAGGTAGAGACGGGACCCGAATTGTGCTGGTGATAGTATTTTCCGAACACCGAGACGTTCCATCTCTCCGACGGCATGAGCCTGTAAGCCAGTCCCAGGATGTTCTTGTCGGTGGCTTTATCCATGGCCTGCGCCTCCGGTTGCGTGTCGGTGGAGCCCGGCGCGTCGGTGCGCTTGCGTCTGAAGTTGTTTGTCACTTCGCTCAAGGTGAACGTGTGCGTCTCGCCGATACGGTAGTTCAGTGTGGCGGTGGCGTTCCAGTTGGAGTTGCGTGAGCGCGAGTCCTGATACTGCTGTTCGCCCGCCTGTCCGCCCATATACTGCTTTTCGCCCAGCCAGTTGAAGTGATAGGTGGCGGTATCTATGTTTTGCGTGATGTTGTGGTTATAGTTTGCCGTGACGGCGAGGTCGAGATTCTTCACGAAGAGGTCGCGCTTGGCATATTCTACGGCCGGCATTACCGAATATCCCTTGCTGTGCTTCTCGCCGAACACCACCTTCTGTACCACTCCGTTCTGCTGTTCCTTGTAGTTGTGGGCGTAGGTGAAACTAAGCATCAGCTTGTCGGCAAAGCTCTTTCCTGTCACTCCCACCTTGGCAGTGACCGCCTCGTTGTGATAAGTGTCGTGGAAGCGCTTTACGCTTTCGTACTTCTTGGAGTTGAGCATCGAGCTTCCGTCCTCGAGAAAGTGCTCCACCGGCGTGTCCGTGCGGTAGCTGTTGTCGGAGTAGTTGGCAAAGAAGTTCACCTCGTAAGTCAGTCCGTTCCTGAAGTTCTGACCGAAACGGATGTTGCCTTTGTGCGTGTTGAACGAGCCGAACGAGTAGGAAGCGTCGGCAAAGAAAGGCTTGCGTTCGCGCCTTGTCACTATGTTCACCACTCCTCCGAGCGCGTCGGTGCCAAATCCCACCGGCACCACGCCGCGGTACACCTCTATGCGTTCGGCGAAGGTTACGGGAATGTTGTTCAGTCCGAAGGAAGAGCCCACGCCCTCCTGCGGCACGCCGTCTATAAACACCTTTACGTTGCGACCGGTAAAGCCGTCCATGGCGAGCTGCATGTCGGAGCCCACGCCGCCAGCCTCCCTGAGCTTCATGCCCGGCACTTTCGACAGGGCGTCGCTAAGGTTCTGTGTGGTGTTGTGCAGGCGTCGTGCGTCTACGGCAATGGCGTTATAGGCCGAGCGGTTCACTCTGCTCACGCCGCTTCCCGTCACGTGTACTTCGTCGAGCTGCCTTTCGTCGGTGTTGAGGCTTACGTTTACCTTCACTCTTTCGCCCGCTTTCAGTTGCACGCTCCTTTCAGCCGTGGCATATCCCATGGCTGTCACGCGCAGTATGTACTTTCCTGCCGGTGCCTTCAGGTGGAACAAGCCGTCGGCATGCGTGCGTGCGGCATATCCGGTACCTTTCAGTGTCACTGTGGCGAAGTCTATAGTTTCGCCTTTTCCTGCCGTAACCCTGCCCGAAATCAGTCCGTCCTGTTCCTGTGCGCAGACCGTTTGCAGTGCAATCGTCAGTGTCAGCAGCATGATGAGTGCTGTTGCTAATGTTTTCAAAATACGTAATGTTTTTTATTCTTTATACTATATCACAAACTATCTTTCCGTGCTTCTGTCGGCATGCCGCCCATTGAGGATGGAGGATTGGCTCCTGCGGCATGTGGAAAAAGATGTCAAATGATGGTAATTTGTGGTATCTCATAAAGAATCGTGGGGTGTTATCCTGATTCTTTACCCGTTTCCTTACCGGTGATGTCTATGATTAGACAATCAAATTCGGGTGCAAAGATATATATAAACGCCTGGCTCTGCAATACTCAATAGTTGTGATTTGCATTGCCGGCAGGCCGTTTCTGTTACCGATAAAGGGTTAAGGCAGGTCTCGGGTTAGGAATTTCGATAACCATATAAGGGGTTAAAGACGTCCCTCGTCGTTGTAGCTGTAGTATCCTCCGTCCGTTATTATCACGTGGTCGGCAAGATACAGCCTCATGGTGTCGCAGGCTTCTTTCAGCTTTTTCGTCAGTCTGTCGTCGTCGGCGCTTGGCCTGGTGTTGTTGCTCGGATGGTTGTGGCACAGCACAATGATGGTGGCGTTGGCGAGCAGAGCCTCCCTTATTATTATCCGCACGTCTACGGCAGTCTCGCTCAGTCCGCCGTGACTTATGCACAGCTTCTTTATGAGCTTGAAGTTGCGGTTCATGAGCAGCACCCACGCCTGTTCCACGTCGAGGTCCTGCATTATTGGGTGCATATGACTGTATATGGCGTCAGCCGAACGGAGGTCGGCACGCTCTTCTGCCTTTTCCATCTGCCTGCGTTTGCCCAGTTCGCATGCCGCGAGGATGGTTATTGCCTTTGCCGGTCCCACGCCGTTATATGCCGTAAGCTCTTCTATGCTCTTCTTTCCCAGCGTGTTGAGGTTGTTGTTGCAGTCGTTCAGCACGCGCTTCATCAGTTCCACGGCACTCTCTTTCGTCGAGCCGGAGCCTATCAGTATGGCAAGCAGTTCGGCGTTCGACAGAGCCTGTGCTCCCTGTGCCGCCATCTTTTCGCGCGGTCGGTCTTCTTCAGCCCATTGGTTGATGTTCAGTTTTGTGCCGTTCTCCATATACGGTGTCTTTAGTGGTGTCTTGCCGTGTGGGCTTACGGTTATTTATAAAAGGTCTTTTCGAAGGCATGATATTCGTCGCGCTTCATTACGCATCGTTGCCACCATGCGCCGAGGAATCCGAATCCGTAGCCCATAAGCTGTGTAAAGGCGGCTGCTACCGACAGAGCCCCTATCTTCATGCTGCGGTATGTGCGTGCGGAGTCGGCGAAGATGATGAGGCAGTAAGCCAGTATGGGCAGCCACGGAGCGGCGCAGAGCCAATACCAGCGGTGAATGTCGTCGTAGTGCATGAGCACCCTGCCCACAGCCGAGGTGAGCACAAGTGCAATGACGCCCACCGTAAACACCATTGGCAGCAGGTGTACGAGCTTCAGCGATTCGGGATACTTCTTATATAGGTTTATGCGCGCGATGCCGCTGTTGTACACCTGACGGAAAAACTTCCTGAAGTCGGTGCGGCGCTTGTGCCATACCCACGCCTCCGGAAACAGACGGCATCTGCATCCGGCCTTGAATATGCGTATGCTGAAGTCGATGTCTTCGCCGAAGCGCATGCGTGAAAATCCGCCCAGCCGTTCGTAGACGTCGCGGCGGATGCCCATATTGAACGAGCGAGGATAGAATTTGTCCAGCTTCTTCTTGCCGCCGCGTATGCCTCCGGTGGTGAAAAAGCTCGTCATGGAGTAGGAGATGGCTTTCTGCGTGTCGGTGAACGACGGATGTGCGCTGTCGGGACCGCCGAAAGCGTCTGCCGGTTCACGCGTAAGCTCGTCGTCTACAGCCTGCATGTAACCCTCGGGCAGCACCACATCAGAATCGAGTACAATGAGATAGTCGCCCTTTGCGCGTTCCGCACCGTAGTTGCGGCTCTGTCCCGGACCGGAGTTGGGCTTCATGAAGTAACGCACATCGAGGCTTCCGGCATAGCCTTCAACCACGTTCCGGCAGTCGTTTTCGGAGCCGTCTTCAACGATAAGCACCTCAAAATCCTTGAAAGTCTGGTGCTTGAGACTTTCAAGCAGTTCGTCCACCTCGTCGGGACGGTTGAATACGGGAACAATAATAGAGTATTTCATGGGCATGACAGCTGTGGTGATATTACTTGAAAGGTTGTTGCGCAGGTTCTGCAGGTAATGACAAACGGTTGATTTGCCCGGTTTCGCAGGCACATCAACCGTCCTTCTTCAGACTATCATAATAGTTTTTTATTCCTTTACGCGCTGCAGGTAGCTGCCGTCACGTGTATCTACCTGTACAAGGTCGCCTTCGTTGATGAAGAGGGGCACGCGAATTTCAACGCCGGTCTCCAGTGTGGCGGGCTTTGTGGCGTTGGTAGCGGTATCGCCCTTCACTCCGGGCTCGCTGTGTGTAACACGCAGATTGGTCTTCACGGGCATCTCGGCGTAGAGAATGGTCTCGCTGTCGGCGTCGCTCACCACCTCCACGATATCATTCTCCTTCATGAAGTCCACACCGGTTACCAGCTCTTTGGTGATGACAACGTCGTCCCATGTCTCCTGGTTGAGGAAGTGCAGGCTCTCGCCGTCGGCATAAGAATACTGGTAAGGACGACGCTCCACGCGCACATCCTCGAGAGCTTCACCGATGTTGAAGCGCTTTTCGAGTACTCTTCCGCTAACCACATCTTTCAGAGTGGTGCGCATGATGGTGTTTCCCTTGCCGGGCTTTACGTGAAGGAAGTCGATGCAGAAGTACAGCTTGCCATCCATACGGATGCATGTACCTTTCTTGATGTCTTGTGACTTAATCATAATGTAAAAAATATCTATTAATTATTATCGATAATCAATTTAGGATGAGCCGGACGGTCACGGTAACGGACTTGTTCCAATGCTATTCCGACCCATAAAAACGCTGCAAAGGTAAGGAAAAAATGGAAAAAAAACTAAAACTTTGCCCGAAAATGCCCTAAAAAACGCTTAATTCTTTGTTATTTCGAAATAAATAACTAATTTTGCAGCCCAAAAGTGTGAAATAATAACATAAAAATCATAAAGCAATGAAGAGAACATTTCAGCCGCACAACAGAAGAAGAGTGAACAAACACGGCTTCCGCGAGAGAATGGCAACCAAGGACGGTCGCCGCGTATTGGCATCACGCCGTGCCAAGGGACGCAAGAAGCTGACAGTTTCAGACGAGCATCACGGCAAGTAAAGCACGCCGTCACGCATAAAGCGGATTCAAAAAGCAGGAGGCAGAGACCCGGATCTCAGCCTCCTGCTTTCTTTTTCTACCACAGCGAAAAATGAGAATAATTACCGTTTCCTCTTATTCCGCGTCACCCCCAGACAGCCATAAAGCCCAAACCTTTCATCAGTCAGGCACAAGCTGGCGAAGCAATGATTTACAATATCTTTATGTCTGTTTTA
>CAMTJK010000109.1 GCA_947072805.1 uncultured Prevotella sp. | reverse complement strand
CAATGAGCTCACGTACGTAATCGTAAACCGATGAAATGGTATTAGATCGCAAAACGCGTAACTCACTGATTATCAGCGCTCCTTATTTGAGATAAAAATCGCCATTTTTCGCGTCGTAGGTTACAAATCGAGGTTTGGATGCCGATTAACATACGTTAAAGTAAACATTTTTCATAAAAGTAAATAAATGTTATACGCATTGCAGGAAGACCACTTCCCACACTGTTTTCTTTAGGGCGTTATCATGTAGACGGTTGCTTTTTCTCCCATTTTGTCCCTCCCCCTTACAATAAAACACAGTATCACGCCGTTATAATAACGTGCTTAAGCGATTTTATGCAATAATGTTTGCTGCATTGCTCTTCCATTTGAAGGCGATGCCGCAGTATGACGCTTCTTTCGCCCATTACTGGGCGATGGAACCGTCGTTCAATCCGGCTGCCGTGGGCAAGGAATCGAAGGTGAATGTGGCGGGCGCATACAACATGACGCTTACCGGATTCGAGAACAACCCGCGTACCATGTATGCAGCAGGCGACCTGCCGTTCTATTTTCTCAAGACATACCATGGCGTCGGCGCTCGTTTCATGAGCGACCAGCTCGGTCTCTTCGACCATACGAGCTTCGCCCTGCAGTATGCGGTGCGCTTCAAACTCTTCGGCGGCATGCTCGGCGTGGGCTTGAACCTCGGTCTGCTCAGCGAGAAGTTCGACGGTTCAAAGGTAGATACAGAGACACCCGGCGACCCCGCCTTCCCCTCTACGGAAGTGAGCGGCACGGGCGTAGATCTGGGTACAGGTCTTTATTACGTACACCGCAACTGGTATGCCGGCGTCTCCGTTCTGCACGTCAATGCGCCCACCGTGGACATAGGCGAAACACAGAGCTTCAAGATAGACAGAACATATTATTTGACAGGCGGATACAATATTCGGCTAAGAAATCCGTTTCTATCAATACATCCCAGCGTGTTGGCACGTACCGATGCCACTGCGTGGAGGGTGGACGTGACGGGCAGGGTAAAGTACACCCACGAGAAAAAGATGCTCTATGCGGGAGTCTCCTACAGCCCTACAAACTCCGTCACAGCCCTTATAGGAGGCAATTTCCACGGCGTATGCCTCGGCTACAGCTACGAAGTATACACCTCGGCAATAAGTATCGGCAACGGCAGCCACGAGATATTCATAGGCTACCAGACCGATATAGACCTTCAGAAGAAGGGACGAAACAGGCATAAAAGCGTGAGATTGCTATAAGCAGCCTCCCACCTTTTGTGCAGGTAACCATTTCAAGCGTTTAATATCGAATAAGATTATAGTAAAAAGATGAATATGAGAAAAGGTATCATAGCCCTTTGCTTTGCCGCAGTGATAGCACTGACGGGATGTTTCGGCGGACAGAGCGCCACATCGTCGGGCGGCGAGGTTACAGGTTCGGGCGGAAAGGCATTCGCCGAGCCTACCCCCTATGGCATGACACTCATAAAGAGAGGACATCTGCGCATGGGTATAGAAAAACAGGACAGCCTGTGGGGCAGGCAGACACCCGTGAAGGACATCTCGGTAGAAGGATTCTGGATGGACGAGACGGAAATTACCAACTCACAGTACCGCCAGTTTGTCAATTACGTGCGCGACTCCATAATACGCGAACGCCTTGCTGACCCGAACTACGGCGGAGACGAGACTTACAAAATAGAGGAAGACAAGAACGGTGACCCCGTGAAGCCGCATCTCAACTGGAAAAAGGCACTGCCCAAAAAGCCCAACGAGGACGAGCAGAAAGCCATAGAAAGCGTATATGTGACAAACCCCGTAACGGGAGAGAAGATGCTCGACGCATCGCAGATGAACTACCGATACGAGATTTACGACTATACGACGGCTGCGCTGCGCAAGTACCGCATGAATCCCAACGAACGCAACCTCAACACCGACGTGACGGTAAATCCCGAAGAAGAGATATGGATATCGAAAGATACGGCATACGTGGACGACGAGGGACGGATAGTGCGCGAGACCATCAACCGACAGCTTAGCGGACCGTGGGACTTCCTCAACACCTATATCGTAAACATCTTCCCCGACACCACGTGCTGGGTAAACGACTTCCCTAACGCCGACAACGAGACGTATATGAGACTGTACTTCAGCAATCCCGCATACAACGACTACCCAGTGGTGGGCGTAACCTGGGAACAGGCCAACGCCTTCTGCGCATGGCGCACAGAATATCTGCTCAAGGGACTTGGAGCTGCGGCACGATACGTGCAGCGATACCGACTGCCAACCGAAGCAGAATGGGAATATGCCGCCAGAGGCAAAGACCAGAACGAGTTCCCGTGGGAACAGGCTGCCGTGTCGAGCGAGGCCGGATGCTTCTTTGCCAACTTCAAGCCGGACCGCGGCAACTACACCAAAGACGGAAACCTCATAACCAGCAAGGTGGGAATATACTCGTCGAACACCAACGGACTATACGACATGGCGGGTAACGTGGCAGAATGGACAAGCACCGTATACACGGAAGCTGGCGTAGAGGCAATGAACGACATCAATCCGCAGCTCAAATACAACGCTGCAAAGGAAGACCCCTACCGCCTCAAAAAGAAAAGCGTAAGGGGAGGCTCGTGGAAAGACCCCGAATCGTACATACGCTCGGCATGGCGCTCGTCCGAATACCAGAACCAGCCACGCTCTTACATAGGCTTCCGCTGCGTGCGAAGCCTCGCCAATACAACAAGTGAGAAATCGAAGAAAACCAAATCGAAGAAAAAATGACAACTTACAGCAAATTCAACATAATCTATCGGCTGCAGAAGTGGCTCGACAGTGTGCCCGGTCAGACATTCCTGAACTATGCTTACAGCTGGGGCGCCTCAGTGGTTATTCTCGGAACTCTGTTCAAACTCACACACCTGCCGGGTGCCAACATCATGCTCTACCTCGGCATGGGCACAGAGGTCATAGTGTTCTTCATTTCAGCCTTCGACCGTCCGTTCGACAAGACGGCAATAGGCAAGGATCTGCCCACACACGTGGAGGATGACGAGCTCGCCGAAGCCGAAACAGACGCCACCACCGGCGATACAGCCGCCGTGACAGGCGGAGTGGTGGGCGGCGGCACCATCATCATAGGCGGATCTGCAACACGTCCCGCCGAAGGCGAGGTGGCAGCAGCGGCAGAGGGCACTCCCACAGCCATCACCACGGGCGGCGGCGCAACCGTCGTGGAAGGCACGGCACCGTCGTGGCTGCAGCAACAGCAGCAGATTTCGCCCGAAATGGAAGAAGCCACAAGCAATTATGTGGAAGAACTCAACCGTCTTACCGAGACACTCGCAAAGGTTTCGGAGCAGAGCCAGCGCCTGACACGCGACTCCGAAGAGATGGAAAACCTCAACCGTACACTCACCGGCATCTGCAAGGTTTACGAAATGCAGCTGAAAGGCGCAAGCGCACAGATTGGAACCATCGACCAGATAAACGAGCAGTCGAAGCGGATGGCTGAACAGATAGCCGAACTCAACGCCATCTATACCCGAATGATAGAGGCCATGACCGTGAACATGAAGAGTTCATTGTAGCAGGCAGCCCTTCAGAGGGCAACGTACCATAAACAACAACAATATGGCAATAAAGAAAAAACCGGTTTCACCACGCCAGAAGATGATAAACCTCATGTATGTCGTCTTGATGGCCATGCTTGCGCTGAATGTTTCAACCGAGGTGCTCAACGGATTCTCTATCGTGGAAGAGAGTCTGAACCGCACCACGGCAAACGCAACAAAGGAGAACCGGGTGATATACGACAACTTCGAAGCCCAGATGAAGTCGAACCCCGCCAAAGTGAAGGTATGGTTCGACAAGGCGCAGGAAGTGAAACGCATGAGCGACTCGCTCTACAATTTCGCCGACGAGCTGAAGCTCGCCATTGTATGCGAGGCTGACGGCAAGAAGGGCGATGTACACAACATAATAAACAAGGAAGACCTTGAGGCGGCTACGCAGGTGATGCTGGCCCCGGGACGCGGCAAGGGCGAAGCGCTCTATAATGCCATCAACTCGTTCCGCGAGCGCATACTCACCATGGTGCCCGACTCAACGCAGCGCGCCATCATTGCAGGCAATCTTTCCACGCAGCTGCCCAAGAACGCCGTCGCCATGGGAAAGAACTGGCAGGAATACATGTTCGAGGGAATGCCGGTGGCTGCTGCTGTCACGCTGTTGTCGAAGCTGCAGAGCGACATCCGTTATGCGGAAGGCGAAGTGCTTCACAAACTTGTATCGAACATCGACGTTAAGGACATCAGGGTGAACGCCCTTAACGCTTTTGTAATACCCAACTCACAGACCATAGTACGCGGCGACAAGTTCTCCGCACACATCGTAATGGCTGCCATCGACACCACACAGGTACCCGACATATATATCGGGGAACGCAAAGTGGACCTTGCCGACGGGCTTTACGAGACGATATGCGGACGCACGGGCGACTTCACGCTTGCCGGACATATAGAGATGATGAACGGAAGCGGCGAGCGCATACGCCGCGACTTCAGCCAGAAGTACACTGTGGTAGACCCGAGCGCCACCGTATCTGCCGACCTCATGAACGTGCTCTATGCCGGCTACAACAACCCTCTGAGCGTGAGCGTGCCGGGAGTGCCGCTAAGCAAGGTGCAGGCAACCATGTCGGGCGGTATGCTGCAGACTGTGGGACCGGGCAGATATATAGCACGTCCGGCTGCCGTGGGCAAGGATGTTACCATAACCGTTACCTCCACCAACACCGGACGTCCGCAGCAGATGGGGCAGTTCACGTTCCGCGTTCGCAAGTTGCCCGACCCGACGCCATACATAGCTCTCACCGACGAGCACGGCAACCCCACGCGATATAAGGGCGGCGGACTTGCAAAGGCATCGCTGCTCGGTGCAGGAGGCATAGGCGCTGCCATCGACGACGGCATACTCGACATCGGATTCAAGGTGACGGGCTTCACTGCCGTGTTCTACGACAATATGGGTAACGCCGTTCCCATGGTGAGCGACGGCGACCGCTTCTCTGCAAGACAGAAGGAGGCGTTCAGAAAGCTTGCACGCAACCGCCGATTCTACATCTCCGGCATCACCGCCGTAGGTCCCGACGGCTTGCAGCGCAGTCTTAACTCTGTAATGGAAGTGATAGTGAAATAGCAAAAGAAAACGCCCTGCCGCCGCAAACGGCGGAGGGAGATAAAATAACGACAGCATGAAAAGATATTTGTTGATATTCATAATGGCAGTCACGGCACTGGCAGTCACGGCACAGCCCAAAGCCCGCCGCAACGCCGCGCAGCAGAAGACACAGACAGCAGGCTCGCAGCTCACACGCAGGGCGCAGCTCATGTTCCCCACAGCCATCGAGATGCCTTCAGACGTGGTGTGGCGCCGTGACATTTACCGCGAGATAGACCTCAACAAGGAGGCCAACTCGGGACTTTACTATCCTGTGGAGCCCATAGACAAGCAGCTCAACCTCTTCACCTATGTCTTCAAGCTCGCACTCAACGGCTATATCCCCGTGTATGAGTACAGGCTCGACGGCAACGAGTCGTTTACCGATTCGGCAAAGGTGAGCATGAAGACGCTGCTCGACAACTATCACATCTATTATGAAGAGAAGAACGGCAAGTTGCGGGTGGACAACAGCGACATTCCTTCAGCCGAGGTCAAACTCTATTACCTGAAGGAGAGTGCATATTACGACCAGGCCAACAGCTCGTTCCACCGCAAGGTGCTTGCCATCTGTCCGGTGATGATGCGCGAAGACGACTTCGGCGGAGAAGCCACACGCTATCCGCTCTTCTGGGTAAAGTACAGCGACCTCGAACCCTTCCTTAGCAGGCAGACGGTTATGACGAGCAACCTGAACAATGCCGCCGTGATGTCGATGGACGACTATTTCACGCTCAACCGTTACGACGGAAAGATATACAAGACAAACAATATGCTCGGCAAGACCCTTGCGCAATACTGCACCACCGACTCTGCCCTTACCAAGGAGCAGCACCGCATAGAGCAGGAGCTGGCTGCTTTCGAGAAGAACATCTTCGGCAGCGTGCAGAAGAAGGACACTATCGACAGCATAGCCAAGCTCGATCCGAAGGCTGCCAAGGCTGCCGCCAAAGCACAGAAACGCAGTCGCCGTGCGGCTGCAAAGACCACCAAGGCTCCTAAGTCGAGCTCTTCGTCTGGCTCGGCACCGCGAGTTTCTGTGAGACGCGAGCGACACTGATGAGGCGTTCCGCGTGAGCATGCCCCGGCAAAGGCATGCTCACAATGATTGATAAGGCACTATTCACAAAAAAAGAATTATATGAAGAAAGTTTTTACAAGATTGTTTTTGGCCGTGGCTATGCTTGCGGCAGTACCCGCACAGGCACAGCTAAGCTTCGGTCTGAAGGGTGGTTGGAACGTTACTAACATGAGTTTCGACAGCAGCGTTGCTGACGACTCAAACCGCAATGGCTTTTTCGTAGGTCCGACGGTGAAGGTTACGCTCCCCATTGTAGGTCTCGGCGTAGATGCATCTGCCCTCTACGACCAGCGTGACGCCAAAATCGGCGGAGAGAAAGTGTCGCAGCGTAGTATCAACATCCCTATCAACCTGCGTTACAGCATCGGACTGAGCAGCATGGCAGGTGTTTATCTGGCAGCAGGTCCGCAGTTCGGATTCAACGTAGGACAGAAGAACTACATTGAGGAAGAGTCAAATTTCGAGATGAAAAAGTCGAACTTCAGCATCAACCTCGGTGCCGGTTTAACGCTCTTGAGTCACTTTGAACTGGGATTCACTTACAATATTGCCTGCGGAAAGACCGGAGAGTTCACCGCATGGGATGCTGCCAAGAACGTGGTGGAGAGCACTTCGGATGCCAAAGCCAACGCATGGCAGGTTTCGGCAGCCTATTATTTCTAAGAAAACAAACCTATTCATCGGGCTGTTAAACCCAAATCGTTCATTAATATAATGATGATGACAACAGGGTTTGAGCCCGTGGGCAAACCGCAATGCCCTGTCGCGATGTACATCTTCGGGGCAGGGCATTGCCATAAGGACGGCTCCGCTCCACAAAAAAGACGCTTTTTCTCTCTCGGGAAGACATTCTTTATCACATATAAAGACGCTTTTTATTACATATAAAGACATTCTTTATTCCATATAAGGACGTTTTTTCTCTCTCGGGAAGCGTTAAATATAAATCTGAAGAGCCGGGTTCCATTCATCTTTCACCGCGAGTGAAACAAGGAAAATATCATTGACATGACGACAGACAAGAGTATATGGCAGGCGAATGATGCCACGACGGACACCTCCGGCGCGGCAACCACATCCATAGACGGCGTTACCGACACCTTCCCCGGCGAGACGGCGGCAGACTTCTTCGGGCGTCTTGTCACCCTGTGCACGCATGTGGATGACGTCAGAACCCGCTATGTGACGCTTTCCGGCATATTCAGAAGGGCGGTGGACAGCAGGTTGGCTGACTGCCCGATGATCTTCAACGGACTTTTCGCCAAGACCGACTATATTGCCAAGAACATCATACGCGATGAAAAGCTCGCGCGAAGGGTGAACACCACGCGCCGACGACTCAACGAACTGACTACAGCCGACGATGCGACGCTCGCAAAAACGTTCTTCTTCGATTTGCGTAACGTTTGCCTCTTCATCGCCGCCATGTTCGACGATACCGCCGTGCCTGAAACCCTCCTCGCTCTCTTTCCCGATGGCGACGACGACGGAGCCTGGCACCGCGCAGACCGAAAATGCCTGCGTGTGGTGGCTGACAGCTGGGACGAGAACTGCATTACGGTTACCGACGAGGTGGAGAACGAGACACTCACGGTGGCTTACGGCAGCGAAAACCAATATCTCTACCGCAACGAAAACTGCGACTGGAGCTATCTGCAGCACCTGTTGCGGCGAGGCAGCGTGCTCAACCTGCTGCGGGTACGCATGGAGCAAGGCTTATGCAAACCCGAAATAATCATTCTTGAGCCCGACATACTCGTGGATGTGTCTGCCGTGACGCGCTGTTTCGAACCCTATGCCGATTCTGTAAGCGTGCATCTGCTCAACAAGATAAAGCCCGTTGCCACCACTCCGAGCATACTGCTCGGTAATCTTGCCGGCCAATTTCTCGACGAGACGGTAAAGCAAAGCAACATACCGCTCAACGAGAGCATCAATACCTTTTTCAGAAAAAACGCACTGCTCTTCGCCGCCTGCAAGGAAATGGAGGATGTCGCGGACAGACGTCACTTCTGCGAGGAGGCAAAACGCCAGAAGGAAAACATCACGCGCCTCATAGGCAACGACCTGCCAAAGGTGACAAGTGGCGGCTCGCTCGACGAGATGGTGCTCGAACCGTCGTTCTTCTGCGAGGCGCTCGGACTGCAGGGACGTCTCGACATGCTGCACGAAGACAAGGACGGCGTGGTGATAGTGGAGCAGAAATCGGGCAAGGCCGACTACGACGGAACCAACAGCTTCGAGATGCCGAAGATAAGAATGCAGCATGCCATGCAGCTGCTGCTCTATAGAGCCATCTTCCAGTATGGTTTCGGCATGTCGATGATGCAGCTCAACAACTTCATGCTGCTTTATTCCAAATACAATAAAGGGCTTGTGTCGGTGCCAAACGTGGCGGAATGGACCACACGCGCCCTCGCCATGCGCAACGAGATAGCCGCCGCCGAGATGAGATTTGCCGACGAGGGCATGGACATGCTTGCCACCCTCACGCCCGACAGTCTCAACACGAAGGGACTGCGGGGCAGACTGTGGGAGGGCTACATTTCACTGCAGCTCAACAGCCTGCTGCGACCTATGGCTGATGCCGACGAGACAGAACAAAAATACGTGTTCCGACTGCTGCGCTTCACCGCCAGAGAACACCTAATGAGCCGCGTGGGCAGCCGGCGCAGCAACGATTCGGGATTCGCCGCGGCATGGCTCGACTCGCCGGAAGACAAGATGGCTGCCGGAAACATCTTTATGGGAATGAGATTGCAGCTGCCCAACGATGACGAAGAGGGCAGGGTGGTGGACGAACTGCAACTCCTCTTCGACGCCGGCAACCGTTCGACAGAGGCTTCCAACTTCCGCGTGGGCGACATTGTGGTGTTCTATCCATACACTCCCGGTGCAAAGCCCGACATGTGCGCCGGAATGGTGTTCCGCGCAACGCTCACCGACATGACAGGCGGAGGACTGAGACTGCGGATGCGCAACACGCAGATGACGCGAAAAATCTTTGCGCGACATGCTGCAAGCCTGTGGGCTGTGGAGCACGACTTCATGGAGTCGTCATATTCGTCGCTCTACCGCGGCATTTATTCTTTCTTCTCCGCACTGCCGCAGCGCAGGGACATGCTGCTGTTCCGCCGTGAGCCCCTCATAGACGCCGGCGTGCGGCTGAAAGGCACGTACGGTGCGTTCGACACGGCGGTTCTGCGTGCCATGCAGTCACGCGAACTCTTCATGGTGATAGGTCCGCCGGGCACCGGAAAGACATCGTTCGCCATGCTCAACATACTGAAAGAGGAACTGCTCGACCCGACGGGCAGCGTGCTACTGCTCTCATATACCAACAGAGCTGTCGATGAGATGTGCTCGAAACTTGTTGCCGAGGGCATCGACTTTGTCAGACTGGGCAGCGGAATAGGTTGTGCCGACGATGTGCGCGACAGAATGCTCAGCACACGCATAGAAAACACGTGCTCCGGACTTGAAGACGTGAGGCGTTTTCTTGCCGCCTCGAGGGTGGTATGCAGTACGGTAAGCACCGCCAACGGCAATATCGAGATGTTCGGCTACAAGCATTTCTCGCTCGCCATCATTGATGAGGCTTCGCAGATACTCGAACCTCACCTGCTGGCACTGCTTTCGGCAAACGATGCCATCCGAAATGCCATCGGTCGCGTGGTGCTCATAGGCGATCACAAGCAGTTGCCGGCTGTGGTACTGCAGAGCCGCGAGGAGTCGCGCGTGGACGAGCCCGAACTGAAAGCCGTAGGACTTACAGACTGTGCCAACTCGCTCTTCGAGCGTATGCTCGCGCACTTCCGTCGCCCCGACGGCTCCTACGACGAACGCTATGTGTATATGCTCACACGCCAGGGACGTATGCACAAGGACATTGCACTGCTCTCCAACACGTGGTTCTATAACAACCTGCTGCACACCGTGCCGCTGCCGCACCAGGAGCGACCGCTGGCAACGACGGTGCACACTGCCGACGGCATAGACCGACTTATAGCTACGCACAGAGTGGCTTTCGTCGCATCGCCGTTGCCGGAAGAGGGCACTAACGACAAGGTGAACCGCACAGAAGCCGAAATGATAGCTGCTACCGTAGCACATATATATAATAAGGAGAAAGACAGCTTCGACCCCGACCGCACCGTGGGCATCATTGTGCCTTACCGCAGTCAGATAGCAACGGTGAGAATGGCGATGGAAAGGTACGGCATGGACGGAGCAGACCGTATCACCATAGACACCGTGGAACGCTATCAGGGAAGTCAGCGTAAATACATCATCTACGGCTTCACCATACGTTACCGTTACCAGATGCAGTTCCTTACGGCAAATGTATTCCTGGAGAACGGATTGCCCATAGACCGCAAACTTAACGTGGCACTCACACGCGCAACGGAGTATATGTATCTGTTCGGCAACCCGAATCTGCTGCGCGAAAACACCGTTTTCAGAAAGCTCACCGACATGATGCGAGACCATGGCGCCTATATCGACGTTGCCCCCGACGACTATTGCGCCGGACGCTTCTGACAATAGGGTAAGATGCAAGGTTGCGGGCGCTCGTAACTGCACTTAATGAAGGTTAATTTGTAAAGATATTTGGTCGAATTTAACATTTTTAAATCCGGCATTCTAGGTGTAAATTTTTGTTAATCAAAGTGGGACGAATTATGCTCCCGACGG
>CAMTJK010000108.1 GCA_947072805.1 uncultured Prevotella sp. | reverse complement strand
CTGCTCAACCATCCTTACCAGGGATTGCTCGTGGAGACCGGCGTATGGCGTACGCTCGACGATTTCTCTTCCGGCTCAGTGTGTCTTGTGCTGGCGTCCGAGCTTTTTGAAGAAGAAGATTACATACGCGATTACGACGACTTCATGAAATACATAAACAACTCTGAATGTTCGAAATAAGAAGATATACACCCGACGATGCACCACAATGGAATGCTTTTGTAGAGCAGTCGAAGAACGGAACCTTTCTCTTTGACCGGCGGTATATGGATTATCATGCCGACAGGTTTACCGATGCGTCACTGATGATATACCGCGATGGAAATCTGTATGCTCTTTTGCCGGCAAATGTTGCCGGAAGTGTGCTCTACTCGCATGCAGGACTGACCTACGGCGGACTTATTACGGGTGCCGAAGCCACTGCTGCCGCCACCGTCGCGCTGTTTGCCGAACTCAACGACATGCTTCGCGGTGAGGGCGTGGAGAGTGTGGTATATAAGGCAGTGCCATGGATTTACCATCGCGTACCTGCCGACGAAGACCTTTACGCCATCTTCCGCACTTGCGAAGCCGGCCTCCTCAAGCGCGAAATATCATCGTCCATGTCGGCGGATAACCGTTTGCGATGGAGTCACGGACGCCGCTACGGCATAAGCAAGGCACGCAACAATAGGGTGGTGGTTGAGGAAAGTGACGACCTCAATGGCTTCTGGAATATACTATCTGCCAATCTCGACCTCCGTTATGGGGCGAGACCGGTGCATACTGCCGATGAGATGATGCTGCTGAAGTCACGCTTCCCTTCGCGCATACGACTGTATGTGGCACACCGTGAGGGCGAAATGCTTGCCGGAACGGTGATATACGATACCGGACGCGTGGTTCACACACAATACATTTCGGCATCACCCGAGGGCAAACGCCTGTGTGCTCTCGACGCCATCTTCGACAAGGTGCTCAACCACGACTTTGCCGATGCACCATATTTCGATTTCGGCAAATCTACGGAGGAGGGCGGACACCGACTCAACGAGACGCTCATTTTCCAGAAAGAAGGCTTCGGAGGACGAGGCGTTTGTTATGATACCTACCAATGGAAGTTGAAATGATAAAATACCTTGAACTGAAAAAAATAACAGCCCTGCATGCTGACGAGATACGCGAAGCCGTGTGCCGTGTGACCGAAAGCGGATGGTATTTGCAAGGAGAGGCTGTCGCACATTTTGAGGAAGACTATGCCCGATATGTGGGGACGAGCCATTGTGTCAGTTGCGCCAACGGTCTCGATGCTCTCACTCTTATTTTGCGGGCCTACATAGAAATGGGTGTAATGAACGAGGGCGATGAGGTGATAGTGCCGGCAAATACCTATATCGCCACTATTCTTGCCATCACCGAAAACCATCTTGTGCCTGTTCTCGTCGAACCCTCGTCTGAAACGCTGCAAATTGATGACAGTCTCGTGGAAAGGGCTGTAACCGAACGTACGCGTGCTGTCATGATTGTTCACCTATACGGACGGATGGCGTATACCGAGCGTATTGCAGACGTGTGCCGGCGTCACAATCTGAAGCTCATTGAAGACAATGCGCAGGCTCACGGACTTACGGCAAGTGTGGCAGACATGGGCAGGAGCGGCGTTCTGCGTACCGGTTCGCTTGGCGATGCAGCAGGACACAGTTTCTATCCGGGTAAAAACCTTGGCGCACTTGGTGATGCCGGTGCGGTAACTACCAATGACGCCCAACTTGCCGACATGGTGAGGGCGCTTGCCAACTATGGTTCGGAGCGCAAGTATGTGTTCGGCCATTGCGGTCGCAACAGTCGTATGGACGAGATACAGGCTGCCGTGCTCGATGTGAAGTTACGCTACCTTGACATTGAAAACGAACGGCGCCGCAAGGTGGCATTATCATATATAGATAATGTGAAGAATCCGCTTCTTTGGCTTCCCGACAGAGCATATTGGGCACACAGCGTGTTCCATATCTTTCCTGTGATGTGTGTGTGCCGCGACCGTCTGCAACAGTATCTTGCCGACAATGGGGTACAGACAGTGATCCATTACCCCATACCGCCGCATAAGCAGCGCTGTTACGAGAATATTTCCACTCTTCAGCTGCCTGTTACGGAGGCAATACATGACAGGGAACTAAGCATTCCGTGCAACCAGACACTTACCGAAGAAGAGACGGAGCGTGTTGTGGAACTGCTCAATAGCTTCAAGCCTTGATACAAAAAAAAGCATCACCACGCCTTGATACAAAAAAAAGCATCACTACGCCAGCCTTGTAGTGATGCTTTTTTGCTTGTGTATCTGTTACCTGTAAGGTATCTGCTTATTTCATTATTACTTTTGTCGTTTTGCCGTCAGTACCTTTACGTATGTAGATAATGCCCTTTGCGGTAGATGTGACGCGTTGTCCGTTAAGATTATATACAGCTGCCGGAGTCACCTTTTTCTTTGCTTTTACATCTGAAATGACGTTTGCTATGCCTTTCAGTGTTACGGTATAGGTGTTGGTAGTGCGCAGATCGTTTGACGTTACCTTTATCACGGCCTTTACAACGTTACCTTCTGCCACAATCTCTTTCGTCACTTTGGCACCTTTTCCGTCAGCCTTTGCGTCAATGTCGTCTGCAGTTATGTCTCCGCTGACATTCACCTCATAGTCAAACTTGTTTTTGCTGAAGCCCTCTACGGCTGCACCTTTTATGCTAAGAGCCTCCAGTTTGCTGTTGTAGATGAGCGTAAGGTCGTCCACGTATAGTTCGTCGTTGCCTGTGCCCTCGCCGGGATCAGCGTTTGTAGAGATGGTAACGAGAACAGCCTTGCTCTCTTTCTCAGTATAAGAGGCGTAGTCGAACGGAACGCAGATGCGCTGCCATGCAAACCCTTTGCTTGCTATGGTGTTGGCAACAGCCCTGCCAACGATGATGTCAGTATAGTCTTTGTCGCAAGGTTCCTGGTAGTAGCTGCCGTCGGTAATGACTGCCGACATGGTGGCGTAAGGATGATCGGGCTGTTCTGTCTCCTGCTTGAAGCGTACCCACAGACTTACGGAGTCGGGTTTTCCGCTAAGCAGTGAATAGAAGGGGTCGCCATTCTCGTCTTTGTCGGTACTTGTAATGTCAAGGAAGGCGTTATTGTCGGTGCTCGTTGCGCTGAATCCGCCTGCCATGAGACGTCCGGTGGTCAGAGTGCCGTTGGCAACGACTACACCCAGTGCCATGCCCGACTTAATCAGTACGCTTGTCTTGCCGAATGAGCCCGGACGCACCTCATTGCTGATGAATGTGTGAGGCACTGTGCTCACCACTCCGGCGAGAGTGCCAGTGCAGCTCATGAACGAGTGCCAGTTGTTGGGCTCGTCGCTGTTTACATCGCCGGCATGGGCCTTGTGGAACAGTTCGAAGTCAGAATTGGCTATTTGGTATGTATCGCCGAATGTCACTTCAATGTTGAGATCGGTGAAGCTGATGCTTATCATGGCATACAGGTGGTCGGCTGTCATTTCGGCATTGAGGCTGACCGGTACTTCTCCGAGCTGCGGACCGAGCCAGATGCCGCCAGAGGGTACTATATCACCTTCGCTTATGAGAATGTTCTGTGTAGTGGAAAGCATGGTCTTGTTGCCTTCGGAGACGGCATCCACGTCTACGATATGAATTGTTCCCACCGACATTCCGGTCATCTCAAAGTTCTTCAGTATAAGTTCGTATTTGCCGTTACTCTGTTCATTGACAGTGATGGTGTTGAGAGTGGGCACGTCGGCAACGCCCTGGATGGTTACTTTCAGCCTGTCGGTGAAGTCGGCGGCATAAGATAATGCTGTAAAAGCAAGCAATGCAATAATGGTAAACGTTTTTTTCATAATTAGCCCTTTCTTTTTTGGTAAAATAATTATTTCCTGAATTCAATGCCTAAAGGTATAATTTATAAGTTACCGTTGTCCGGTCTGCGTTTGTAGCAGACGGAGGATGGTCATTTCAGCTTGTATGTTACACCAAGTGTGCCGAAGATGGGGTAGAGTGTCTGTTCTATGGTCTTGAAGTCGCTCTTGTGAATGCCGGTAACACCCCATGTTATGTCGGCATATACGCCCCATCGGCGGCAGAAGTACCAGTCGGCGCCGAAGTCTATGCCCACCTGCCAGTGCCGCATGTCTGACGAGAAGTCGAAGGTACCGCGCTCATCGCTCTCCGTACCGAAGTTTATCTTCGTTCCGGTGGGCGTGTTGTTGCGCAGATACCCGTTGTAGACCTCACCTTCAAAGTCTTTGGACATCACGTAAGACACGTATGGACCGAGCTTCAGCATTACGCCTTTGCCCAACTGCATTGTAGCCATGATGGGAAGGGTGATGAGCCATTCCTCAACCTTTGTTATGTTGCGTCCGGTGAAGTAGCCTTGCAGGGTGTTGCCGTCCTGTTCTATTTCCATGTGGTAATTCTTCACCGTGGCATCCACCTTCATGCCTTTGTTCTCGAGATGCAGTCCTGTGAGCACGCCGAAACGTCCGTATATGGGTTTTTGCACGTCAAAGCAGAACGAGATGTTGGGTTGGAAGTCGTAGCTGTTAAGTTTTCTGATGGTAGCGGGCATTCCCACGGGAGCGGTACCGCCTATGCTATAACCGAGCCGTACGTTGTAGTTTAGGTCTTCGGTTAGGCCTTTGGCGTGTGAGGCTATTGCTGCCATCGCAACGATAAGGCTTGCCGTTATGATGCGTAGTGTCATTTGATGTCGTTGTTTTGTTTGCATTCTAATGTTACCTTGTCTATGCAGAGCCTGCTGCCTACAGCACCTTGGAATTTGGCTCCGCCACGACTTGATGAGAAGACGATGGTGAGATTGTATCCGAATTCCGACAGAAGAGCTAAGTCGATGGGCTCTTGATAGTCGAACGTGGCTTCGAAATGGAGCCATTCGTCGGTCTCTGTCATATTGTTCACGTGGGCAAGAGCAACGATGTTTTCATTTGTCATTACGTCGTCGCCGTGCAGCACAACCTCGTTGCCCTGCACATCATGATTGCGGTATAGCACGGCGTAGATGTCGGCAGTGTCGCGTCGTCCTTCTATAACGTTGAGATTGACATCTTGATAAAACTCTCCCGGCTTGTATTTGTAGTAGCCGCGCAGCCTTATCGGTTCTTTGTTGAAGCGTATTCCGAAGTTGGTGGACAGCATACCCTTGCTGCTTATGGCCTTGCTTGCATCGAATGTGCCGAGGAAGAGGTTGCCCGCTGCTATAGGCATGCGCATGGTGGCGCCCCATGTACCTGTGTTGCGTGTGGTAAGACATACTCCGGCACCATCGTAACCGTCAGGAAGCGGTGCCGTGGGATAGTCTTCGGGGGCAGAATTGCCTTTGGCAAGACTGTATCCGGCATTGCCCGTTGCCCAAATGTTGAGAATGGAGCCGTCGGCAGCCACTTCTCTCCACTCGTAGTATTTTGTAATGCCGTAGTTAGGCTCCACGTATAGCTTGTAATCTTCAAAGTTGTAGGTTATGATGATACCGCTTCCGTACATTTTGGGTTCTTCAAACGACACGCAGTATTTGCGGTTCCACTTGCCGTCTTCTGATGTTACGGTGTATGTCACGCTTTGGTTGTTGCTGAAATCATGTGTGCTGCCGCTTTCCGGAACAATCGTTGCACCGTCTGTTATCTTGAATTGCGGTGACATGGCGCTTACATCTGCACCAGGACGCACCGTAAATACTATGTGTTCTGCGTCCGAGAGCACATTGATCAGTGTGTCGGTATTGTTGAAAAAAACGTTTGTAGGATTGTCGGTATGTACCCATGCCGTCTCGATGTCACACTCGGCATTAAGCGGTTCGTCTTTGAAGCACGACGATAAAAGCGTGCTCAATACGACGAAGTAAAATAGTTTTGGCACTCTCATTACCTGAAATAATAATCTTGTTCGCAATGCAAAAGTACCAAAAAACAATATCAAAGTGGTTGGTTTTGCGTTTTCGCCTATGTTTTTGTGCTAATTTAACAGTAAAAACGAGCCATACCGTTTTTTCATTCTGCGATTTTGGTTATACAGTATGGCTCGTTTGTAAGTCTGTGTAGTGGTTGCCGCACCGGCATACGGCGTTTCCGTACCGGTTGTTACCGGATAATCACCGTTACGCCCCTTGCAGCCTGTGCTCCCATTACGAGAGCCTGTGCTATATCGGCTGTTTTAGACGGTCCGCTGATGAAGCATCCGTATCCGTAGTCCGGCATTTCTATGCGTGCGTAAGCCTCGTGCATGTTGTTTACTATGCTTTCGCGGTCGGTTATTATCACCAGATATTCGGAAATGAAGCACACTGCCTTCTCTTTCATCGTCTGCGGAATCCATATGCAGCCGTTTTCCGCCACAGCCACCTCGCCGCGTAACACAGCCACGTCGGTACCGTTCAGTTCAGATGCTTCAGCCACGGTGTCAGGGTTGCGCGTGGCAATGGTGATGCCTTCCACGTTTGACGCTATCTCTTTGGCGTCCGGATAGAGTTCGCGAATCAGCTTGTTGATATCAGTGTCTTTGTCTGCCAGAACGGCCTTTCCACCCACGGTGGTTGTCATTTCCATAAACTGTTTCACCTTGTCGTCGTAGGTTATGCCTTTAATGCCGTCAAGCCGCGGCATATCGTAAGTTTCACGGATGTTGGCTTTTATCTTTGCCAGTATATCTTCTTTTCTGCTCATCTCGATGTTTTTTAGTCTGTTGTTCGTCATTCGTTATAGTTTGAAGCATGCGAGCCTCATTTCTTTTTCCATTCGGCAATCTTTCCTTTCTGCCAGATGGAGTGGAACGATTCGGCAGCAAAAACCGGAATCTCGCGCCCTTTACCCCATGCGTTAAGGCCGTTGTACACGGCAAATCTCGGGGCGTGGTTGGCGAGAGGGGCAAAGCGCAAGGCTGTGCGGTAGAGTGCAGGACGGTCGAATATTATTTTCATTCCGCTACTCATGGCTTTCTTTGTGGCATTGGCTTCGCCGAGGGAATCGAGTTGCTGGCGCCAGAGATATATTTGTTCCGAGAGGTTTACCTTTGCGGGACACACGTTGTCACACGAACAGCACAGGGAACAAGCGCTGACATTGTCGGAATAGCTGTGGCGGTTGCGAAGCATGCCGAGATTGATGCCTATCGGACCGGGAATAAAGTAGGAATAGGAGTATCCTCCGCTGCGTCTGTATACGGGACACGTGTTCATGCAGGCTCCGCAACGCAGACATTTCAGTGTCTGCCAGTGCTCGGCATCGGCAATTATGTCGCTGCGTCCGTTGTCTACGAGAATGATGTGCATCTCAGCTCCCGGACGTGCCTTGCGGAAGTGGGATGTAAATGTAGTGGTAGGCTGACCTGTACCGCTGCGGCAGAGCAGCCGTTGGAATACGGCAAGCGACTGATAGTCGGGCACAATCTTTTCTATACCCATGGCTGCGATGTGTAGTTTGGGCATGGATGTGGACATGTCTGCATTGCCTTCATTGGTACATACCACGATATCGCCGGTGGCAGCCACGCCAAAGTTGGCACCGGTCATACCGGCACCGGCTGTCATGAACTCGTTGCGGAGGCTCATGCGTGCACAATAGGTGAGGTAGGTGGGGTCGCTGTTGCCGGGTTCGCTGCCGAGTTTCTCTTCAAAGAGTTTGCCCACTTCTTCTTGAGTGATGTGTATGGCAGGCATGACGATGTGGCTCGGCTTCTGCTTCATGAGCTGGATGATACGCTCGCCGAGGTCGGTCTCAACCACTTCTATGCCGTTACGCTCAAGGAAGGGGTTCATCTCACATTCTTCTGTGAGCATGGATTTGCTCTTTACCATCTTCTTCACATCGTGGTCGCGGAGTATTTGCAGGACGGTGGCGTTGAATTCTGCGGCGTCTTTCGCCCAATGCACTATGACTCCGTTGCGTTCTGCAGCTGCCGAGAACATGTCGAGATAGGTGTCGAGGTGTGTTATGGTGTGTTTCTTTATGTTGCTTGCTGCTTCGCGTAGCTCTTCCCACTCGTCGAGCCCCATTGCCATCGTGTCGCGCTTGGTGCGTACCGACCAGAATGTGGCGTCGTGCCATTTCACGTTAGACAGTTTGTAACCCTTGTTGCCGTTGCTGCTGCCGGATGTTGCGCTATGATTGTTGTCGTTTGTACTCATATCTGAATAATGTTTTGTTGTTATGGGTGGAATGAATCCTATTCGCCGGCGAGAATTTCAGCCACGTGAATGAATTTTATAGGCTTGTTGAGACGGCGGGCAATGCCTTGCATGTGCATAAGGCAGGAACTGTCGGGGCCGGTGATAAACTCGGCACCTGTGGCTATGTGGCGTTCCAGCTTGTCGGTTCCCATGCGCACGGATATGTCGGGCTTTTCTACGGAGAACATTCCGCCGAAACCGCAACACTCGTCGGGGCGCTCGGGCTCTTTGATGGTAATGCCTTCAACGAGCGAGAGCAGGTCCTTGATTTTGGAATAGCGTGGAATGTTGCGCTCGCTTGGTGATGACAGTCCAAGCTCTCTGACCCCGTGGCAGGAGTTGTGGATGCTTACTACATGAGGAAATCTTGAAGGAAGCGACTTCACCTGCAGTACATCGTGTAGAAACTCCACCACATCGGTAATCTTCTTTGAAGTGATGCACTCGTGCTTGCCTTTCAGAATGTGAGGATAATTGAGCTTTACGAAAGCCGCACAGCTGGCAGATGGCGCCACTACATGGTCGAATCCGGCAAACAGCTTGTCCATCTTGTCTGCCATTGTCTCTGCCATCGTCTCAAAACCGGCATTCGCCATGGGCTGTCCGCAGCAGGTTTGGTTAAGCGGATATTCAACATCAAGACCGAGAGATGTGAGCAACCGGTAAGTGGCAACGCCTACTTCGGGGTATAGCGCATCTACATAACAGGGTATGAATAGACCTATTTTCATATTGAGGGTATTTGTTTTTGTTTGTTCTCTATATATAATAATGTATGGATATTAGTGAGGCGTACCGAAGCAGCATCAGAAAACGCAAGGCAGTGAAAGCAGCTGATACATAAGAGTGCGTGCCATGCGTTCGTGCCCTTTGTCGTTGGGGTGAAGCCTGTCGGTGTCGGCGCGGTTAAAATATTGTGCGTGTGAGTCTTCAAGGGGAAAGAGACCGCAGGTGGAGTTGAGGTCAATGACCGGCACAGCCCATACGTTGCCGGCTTCTTTCACGGCATTAACGTAACTGTCTATATATTCACCGCAGCGGTTTATGTAGTCTTCTGGCACTTGCCAGTTCTTTTCGTTGTGGTAAAATCCTGCGCGATGGATGGGCGTGAGCACAACAATCTGCTTGGTGGGGAACATGCGCTTCAGCGAATCCAGCGCAATGTTGATGCGTCCGCGGTAGGTTGAGTTTGTCATGCACGGATAACGTCTCAGACGGTCTTCGCTGCGCTTCACATAGCCATGACCGTAGTCTGTTTTTTCCATCTTCTCTTCGTACCATGTACCGAGTGGAACGGCATTGTTGTAATCGTTGGTTCCTACGAAAATCATTATGGCATCGAAGTCATCGCCGTGGTCGCTCTTCAGTTGGTTGGCCTGTCTCGGTATGTCGTTCCATTGTCTGCCGCTCACTCCATAGACGTACGGCGTGATGCCAAGCCACTCTTGCAGATAGGACCAGTACTTGTTTTTTGATGCCTTGTTGCGCGGGTCTGTTATGGAATCTCCGAAATATGCCACTTTTTTACCCTGCCATGGGTGGGTAAACGTTGTTTGCGACAGGGCCGGAATGGCTGTCAGCACGCATAGCATGATGCAGATAATGTCTCTTTTCATGATGATATTTTTGATTGTGTTCTTTTGTTTGTTTCAGCGATTGGTTGGTTTGTCGGACACCATGTAAACTGTGCGGTATGTAGTTTGTGGCGTTGCAGGTATGTTTTATATAGTTTTATACAAGTACAACCTGATTCGTTTTTTAGATGGACAGCTGTAGATGTTTCATGGCGTGTCCGCCCCAACTGTTGTTGCCTACGTGTTTGAATCCGACGGCAGTGTAAAGGCGTTCGGCACGTGGATTACCCTCGTCTACAAGCAGTCCGAGAGGTCCACAGCCTGACCGACGTGCTTTCTCGGCGGTAGCTTTTAGTAGCATCTTGGCAATACCTCTTCCGCGATATTCGGGTAAGACGGCAAGTGAGTCAAGGTACAGCTCGCCGGCTTCTGTTTCGTTGCTCATTCCGCTGTGGTCAATGCCAAAAGCCGAAAGGGCTGCATCGAGAAAGGCTTTGCGTAACTCCACAAGACGACCGCCGTCGTAGCTTACGCTGATGCCTACAATCCTGCTGTCGGGAGCGTTGCCATCGGTGGCACAGATAGTGTTCTCATAACTGTATTGGGTGTCGCGGACGGAAACCAGACGCGTGATGAGCTGTAGAAATTCGTCTGCAGAATGATTCTCTCCATAAAAATGACGGCAACATTCATCGGTCATTGCCATAACAATCATTCTTGCAATTTGTGGAGCATCTTCAATTTTTCCGTTTCTCAGACAGATGTCGGTGTGCATAATAGATTGTGTCTTTTTGTAAGGTGGTCTGAACAGCGTTTCTTTTACAGGTTCAATGTTACTTCATCGAAGTATAAGTAGCTGTATTTTTGGTGAATATAGATGACTGCTGCAACTTTATAGTGTTCAATTATAAGGAATTACAGCCAATAATCAACATTATCACAGAGGACAAAGTTACTGAATTATTTTGTATGGCAGGCGTTTTCTGCAAGTATTTTGATTACATTTCTGGAAAATACATGATGAAAACACACAGAAATGACAGTGCTTCATGCTCCGGGTAGCCTATATCGGATATTTCATGCAGAGAAAGCCAGCCGCTATCAGTGCCGGATCTTTTCCTGTTTTGCTTCACGTTGCCAGAGAAGATAGGCATCAGGCGCTCGTAACTGCACTTAATGAAAGTTAATTTGTAAAGATATTTGGTCGAAT